>JAYTFV010000313.1:0-4062 GCA_043734065.1 Planctomycetota bacterium | reverse complement strand
CGCTCAAAGCAGCGTCTGGGCCACCCCGCCTTCCGTGTCCAGAGGGCTTAGATGGAGGGATCAAGAGATGGACGAAGGACGGGAAACACGAGGAGTATCCAGAATTCTAACGAGCCAACGACTCTGGCATGCTATTCGAGTGATCGCGATCACAGCGGTTCTCGGATATGCTGGCATATACTGCATTAAAAGGGCAGTCAACCCGACATGGATCAATCACTTAGTCATCATTCGGGAAGATCAAGTCGAGTATCGAGCGCCTTTTCGAGCGTCCTTGCAGAGTGACGGGTCGAGGGCTGAATTGGGTTGGGTTCAGGATGTCTCTGTAGGTGGAGGATTCCAAAATGGTCAGGGAAGCCTTGTCGTTGCCAATATTGATCGAGCGTGGACCGACGGGCAGTTAACGATCTCTGACAACGCGGGGAAGCTGTTGGCTAATGTCAGAGTTCAAGCGCCGGGACGGTATTGCGGAACACTCGTGATTCTCATCGACGCCAAGGGAGAATCACACACGGCATGGAACCGCATGCCGCGCGAGTAGGTGTGAAATACTACAGCTGGGCTGATCCTCGTTTGTCTCGCAAGCTTGACGACAACGAAAAGAACGCGGGGGAGTTGCGGGCCACCCCGCCCGAGATCATGCTGTTCGATCTTCCGTCGATGAACGAGGTCAAGTCCGGTCCCCTCTCTCCGAGAATCATGAGATGAACACTCCGAAGCAAGCCCACCCCGACCACTCGATCAACGAATTGATCGCCCGCCGCTGGAGTCCCTACGCCTTCGCCGACCGTCCCGTGTCGGAGGACGACCTCCGCTCATTATTCGAGGCGGCACGTTGGGCGGCATCGTCCTACAACGAGCAGCCGTGGGCCTACGTCGTGGCGACGAAGACCGACCCGGACACCTTCAAGCGAATGCTCTCCTGCTTGGTCGAGGGGAATCAGGGGTGGGCGGCGGCGGCCCCGGTACTGGCTCTGGGCTGCACGAGCCTGCAGTTCACCCGCAACGGCCAGCCGAACGCTGCCGCCGTCCACGACCTCGGCCTGGCCAGCGCCAATCTGACCCTGGAGGCCACCGCCCGTGGGCTGGTCGTCCACCAGATGATCGGCATCCTGCCCGACAAGGCCCGTGAACTCTACCGCATCCCGGAAGGCGTCCAGCCCGTGACCGGCTTGGCGATTGGCTATGCCGCCGATTCTCACACGTTGCCCGAGAAGTATCGGGAACGTGACCTCGCCCCCCGGAGCCGCAAGCCCCTGCACGAGTTCGTCTTCGGCGGGGAGTGGGGAGCAGCCTCTGCGATCACGAAATAGGCCGACGGGATACCCTCCCCATCGCAGGCTCACAAGTCCTTCGGCCCTGCATCGACCCGGGGAGCATTCGATGCCGACTCCACTTCTCGAAGCAAGCCGTTCAGGTCGAGCTGCCGAGTGAACATCGCCAACTCGCCCTGCGGCGTCCGGGGCCACTCCCCCTGCGAGCGGTCCCAATACAACTCCACGCCGTTGTCGTCGGGGTCACGCAGGTAGAGCGCCTCGCTGACGCCGTGATCGCTGGCCCCATCCAGCGGAATTTCGGCGTCAAGAACACGCCGGAGAGCTTCGGCGAGCGCACGCCGGTTCGGGTAGAGGATGGCAGTGTGGTACAGGCCCGTCGTTCCCGAAGGCGGCGGCGAACCGCCCCGGCTCTCCCACGTGTTCAGCCCGATATGGTGATGGTAGCTGCCCGCCGAAACGAACGCCGCTTGTGTCCCATATCGCTGAGTCAGCTCGAAGCCGAGAACGCCGCAGTAGAACCTCAGCGACCGCTCCAGGTCGGCGACCTTCAAGTGGACGTGGCCGATGCGGACCTGGGGATCAATCGGGCGTGGCGCTTCGTCGGTGGTCATTGTGGCGTACTCCGACTGCACAGTGTCAAGTCTTCATGAGGCCGGGGAGCCGCCCCCGGTGAGTCAGCGCGTGGCCGCTTCCAGCGATCTGGCGGCTGAACTGTCCAGGCGCAGGACGTGGACATGGCTGTATTGGTCGACGGCCCAGACGAGTTGGCGGGGTGGGTCATACATTAAGCCCATCGAGTTGTTGAAGGCTCGCCCGGAGGTGCCCTGGCCGATGGGGTCGTCGCCCGGGAGTTCGATCCCTTTCCAGGAGTTGCGGGCACAGTCGTACAGCAACCACGGGAGCTTCTCGCCGATGGTCGCTCGGGCTCCGATTAACACCGCATCGGACTCCGGCAGATAGACCGTCTCGCGCGAGGGGACAGCTGCGAATGTTTTTCCAGTGGCATTCAACCAGCGCGCCTCGCCCGAGGCGAAGTCGTAAGTGGCCACATCGCCCTTGTTTTTGTCGGTGTTGGAGAAGAACAGCAGGCGGTCGCGTTTCGAGTCATAGGCCATCCCGTGCTGGTCGGGAGATTTATCGGGCAGTGAGCCGTGCAGGGCGAGCGGACGCCAGACGCGCTCCTGCGCATCGAGTCGCCACAGGCCCGCGTCCCCGCCATCGCGCGAGTCGCCCCACGCCACGGTGCCTTGCGGTGTCGAGCAGAGCGTGACGTTGTAGAAATCGGCGCGATACGGGTTCGGCTGCATCCCGCGCGTCCACTTTCCGGCGACGGAATCGAAGAAGTATGTGTAGTCGTGCGGCGCGAAGACCAAGCACTTCAGCCGTGAGTCGTAGCCGGTCGACTTGTAGGTGTGCCCGGTCATCCAGGGGTTGCCTCTGAAGCTCCACTCGCCATGCACTTGGTCGTTGCTGTAAACGAACTCCAACGGCAATTCGGGGGCGAACGGAATCGAATAACGATCGGTCTTCACGTCGTAGACCTGCGGAGCGGTCCCGCTGTAGGCCGAGTGCCCGCCGGAGAAGCGGATGATCTGGTCGAGCTCCGGCGCAAACACCGCCGACCCCCAATCCATGTTCATCCCCGGTCGCTTCGGCGTCGGGCGCAGCACCCAGCGATTCGTCGGCAGGTCGCGGAGTTCGGCAGTCACCCGCTCCGGTTCGGCGGGCGGCACATCCTGCTGATACCAAGCCGGGTCGTACGAACCGCTGCGGCGCTCGATCGTAAAGCGAGGCACGCCCCAAGTCCGAGTCCCCTCGTCATCGCTCTGTGCCGTCAACTGACATTGCCAGGTGCCATCGGCGAGGACGGTCACGAGGTCGTGGTCGCGACCCGGCTGGACAGCTGCGCTCAGAAAGAAGTTCGAAGGGCTTGCGGGCGACTCTTTCGGGTTCCAGCGTTTGACCAGTTGCCACGCACTCGTGTTGGTGTCAAACAGCCACGCCTCCAGGGGCGGCGATTTGTAGAGTGAGGCGACGTACTCGGTGGTGGAGGAGTAGCTGTAGCCGCCGAGCAGTAGCAGACGCTTCGCCGTGGGCAACCAGATCAGGGCGTGGCCGCCTCGAGGTGAAGGGCTGACGGTCGGCTGACACTCTTCCCAGCGATCGGCGACCACATCGAACGTCCATGTGTCGCTGAGGAGTAGGTCCAACCGATCGCCGCCGAAGAGGACGATCTTCTTTGCCACCGGGTCGTAGGTCAGTCGCGAGTTGGCTCGCGGCGGCGGTTGTCGGTCGAGCTTCAACTGGCTCCAGGAGTTCTCTTTTGGCGAGTAGACCCACGTCCCCGGATCGCCGCGCTCGGTTGGGGTGTTCCCGCCACCAAAGAGGACGAACCGCTGCCGGTGGGCGTCGTAGCACATCGAACTCCACAGCAAGATGCCGCCCAATTCGCCCGTGGGATTGGTGGGAGGATGCAGGTCTTCCCAAGTCCGTGCTGCGGGATCGTAGGCGAATGTTTTTCTCTGAGCATAGAAGTAGAACATCTTCGTGTCGGGGTCGTAGTCATATTTCTGTCCGAGTGAGAACGTGCCGTAGACCGTCCAGTTCGGGCGCGTGTTCCCCTCGACATCGCGGAAGTCGAAGTGCTCGTCCTTCCAGCCTGGGGCCAGTGCGGGTCCGCTGAGTGGTCCCCAGTTCTGGCCCGGCGGGAATTGATTCTCCCACTGGTGACTCGCCGCGTTCCAGGCGAGAACATCATACGGCCTCGGCTTCTGGTACTCCCCCC
>JAYTFV010000312.1:0-12069 GCA_043734065.1 Planctomycetota bacterium | reverse complement strand
CGGCACTAGATCACCCAGCGGCAGCACCGCGTTCAGGCTCCCGCTGCGGAAGCCCTCCAGGTCGAGGGTCACATAGCGGAAGCCGAGGGAGCGCAGGTGAGTCGCGGTTCGTTGGCGCAGGTCGCCGTCGGCCAAGCGGGCGACCGCTTCGATCGGGACTTCAATCCGCGCCAGGTCGTTCGCCTCCAGTCGCACGCGCAGTTCGCGAATACCGAGTTGCTGCCGGAGCCAGACCTCGGCGGCGTCGACGCGGGTCACGCGCTCGGGAGTGACCTCGACGCCATAGGCGATGCGGCTCGACAGGCAGGGACTGGCGGGCTTGTCCCACACCGGGAGATTCCAATCCCGGGCCAGCTCGCG
This sequence comes from Planctomycetota bacterium, assembly GCA_043734065.1. Taxonomy (GTDB): domain Bacteria; phylum Planctomycetota; class Planctomycetia; order Planctomycetales; family Planctomycetaceae; genus TH-plancto1. The sequence goes on along the minus strand of JAYTFV010000312.1, from coordinate 11,709 downwards.
GACCTCCGCTTTGGTCAGGCCGACCTCCAGCAGTGGGCTGCGGACCTGGTGCTGCGTGGCCGCCACCATGCCGGGACGATGGTCGCCGACATCATCGGCGTTGGCCCCGTTGACGAGCAGGTCAAACGGCTCGCGCGCGGCGATCTCCTCAATTCGCGAATAGAGTTCGGTCTTGCAGAAGTAGCAGCGATTGCCCGCGTTCTGGATGTAGCCGGACTCCAAGAACTCCTGCGTGTCGATCACGACATGCCGGATGCCGATCCGCCGGGCGATGTCGACGGCGTTTTCCAACTCCCCACTGGCGAGGCTGGGACTGACAGCTGTCACAGCGAAAGCTCGAACTCCGCAGGCGAGGTGGGCCGCCTGCGCGACGACCGCACTGTCGACGCCACCGGAATACGCCACCGCGACGCGGCCCCCGTGACGGAGGAGATCGAGCAGAGCATCGCGTTTCTGGGAGAGGGTGGGTATGGCAAGCACCTGCGGCAGACAGACTGTGGTGTGAAGCTCCCGTGGAGAGGTCTCTCTGTATCAGGATAACATTCCCTCAAGAGGGATCACACTGGTGACAGGACAGCCGCTTGTCAGGTCGCTGCACTCGCCAGAACGGTTGCTCCCTGTGTTGTGTGTGCGTCCCCATCGCCGGTGCTTCGACCCCGAAGGGGTCACACATCACAGCCCAGGGTCGCGACCGCAGGGAGCGCACCCTAGGTCACCCAGCTCTCGCCCGCCCCAACCCCGAAGGTACAGAGCCATCGATCGCTGAGCCTTCTGGCTAACGGCTATCGGCTGAGGGCTGACCTCCTTCTCCTTCGGTTGCGGCGATGCCGCGCTGGGGACTCTGCGCCTCTGCGTGAGCCTTCTGATTCAGTCGTGCGGAGTTGTGGCACTGTCGGAACTGGACAGGGCCTTCCGATCGTGGCCTGCTGTTCTGAGGCACTCACATTCCGGGCTTACTTCGACCCGAACGTCACCAGTTCCACGACCTCGTCGCGCAGGCCGTTCTTTTCCAGCTTCAGGCGAAACCCCACCGAGCTGGACCAGGAGTACACGGCGTAGTCCTCTCCGTCCTTGGTCTCGCGAGTCACGGTCGGCTTCCCGGTAATCATGGCGTCGATATCGGTCAGCTTGACCAAGCCTTGCATCAAATCGGGATCGCGAGACCGGATGGCCTCCATGATCTTGGTCACCGAGGCGTCATAGCCCGCCACGACTTTCCGCTGCTTCGACACGGACATCGCGCCCCAGATCAGCGCCCCGAAAAGTACGAGCCCCGCTACCGCTCCCAGAACGATGGGGAGGATTGATTTCCCACTGGAGGACTGCTTGCTCGACTTCTTCTTCTTCTTCTTTCCGGAGGACATGAGAGACCCGCATGAGGATGGAGGAAAGGGAGAAGCACGGATGATGGCAACTCTTGACCCATCGTCCAAGTCATCCATAAAACCAACCCGACGCCGGAGACAGCGGTGCGCTGACGATCGAACCTTGTCACATCACGGCACTCGCCAGAGTGCGGGCTCCCCGCGTTCTGGCGAACGCAGCTACACCACAAGTGCTGTGGTGATTGGCCGTGCGAGTCTGGCTTGGTAGACTCATGCACGAAGGCCGATTCGACCACTTCCCGGAGATCCCCATGCCTCGCGTTTTGTGTTGTACTGCTCTGCTGTTCGCCCTGTCTCATGTGGCTCATGCCGATGTCGGCGTCGGGGCCAAGCCGGTCGAGGGGGCGGAAGTCCTGATCGATGGCACGCGCGAGACGCTCGATGCCAAGTGGACCTACTGGCAGGGGCCGGGGTTCAAGTCCTCGCTCCCCATTAAGTGGAAGATCGCCGACGACCCGGTCGATGGCGGTCACGCGGTCCAGACCGCTGACCCTGCTGCGGCCGGTGGGCGGTTCGGTTCGGCGGATATCGTGACGAAGAAGGAGTACCGCGACTTCCGGCTGCACATTGAGTTTCTGATCGTGAACAAGGGGGGCAACAGCGGGGTGTACCTCCAGAACCGGCATGAGATTCAGGTTCTCGACGGCGACAAGACGATGCACGGGTTGGGGGCGATCATTAATGAGAGCGAGTCGCCGTATGCTTTTTACAACGGGCTGGGCAAGTGGAATGCGTACGATGTGAACTTCCGCGCGGCCCGGTTCAAGGACGGCAAGCGGTCCGAGAAGGCCCGCGTGACGATGTACTTCAACGGGCAGAAGGCTCATACCGAGTTCGAGATCAACAAGGTCTGGGGCGGTGCGAACTCGGGGATCGATGGCGGCAACGACGGCGGAATGGGGATTACCGACACCCCCGGCGGCTTGAAGCTGCAGGACGAGGGGCACGATGTCCGCTATCGGAATACGTGGATTAAGGAGTTGAAGCTCGATGAGCCGAAGACCGACTTCACGGAGCCGGGGACGGCAGCGCCGAAGAAGACTCCGTGAGGCTGTGCGTTTCGGTGAGTGAGCCCACAAGTGAGGCGCTGGCCTACGTAGGACGGCCTTTCCAGGCCGTCCCATCGGGCGGTGTTCCGGGAGTTGTGGATTGCGCGAGGACGGGCAGGAATGCCCGTCCTACAGCGGGACGACCGCACCCTCCCAAAACGGTCTTTACCCGTCTTCTCAGACCCCGCTAAACTGCGGAGGTGTTTGCAGCGTCACGCAGATCGGCTCCCGTCGGGACAGCGGGCGCTGACCAGGGAAGGGGTTCGCCATGTGGTACGACATTCTGGTCGGGTGCATTCTGTTGTTCTTTCTGGCGCGGGGAGCGGCGCGCGGCCTCGTCTGGCAATTGGCGGGGATTCTCGGGATTCTGCTGTGCATCACGTTTGCCGGAACCGCCTCGAAGGTCATCGGCCCGCACATCAATCTGCCGCAGCCGACGAACCAGTGGGCGGTGATGTTCATCACCTATCTGCTCGCGTCGCTGGTGGCGTTTGGGTTTGCCCGGACGTTGAACGGGTGGATCGAGAAGATGGAGATGAAGGAGTACAACCGCCATCTGGGCGCGGTGTTTGGACTCCTTAAGGGAGCCTTGCTGGTGCTGATCATGACGTTCATGATCGTGACATTTTCGCAGAAGAGTCGCGACTCGCTGAAGGACTCTCGGTCCGCCCGCATCGCCGCCCGCATGATCCATCAGTTGGAGCCGCTCGTGCCCGACAAAATGTACGCAGCCGTCGGCAAGTATATTCAGATGTTCGATGCCACCGGATTCGTGACGCATGACCCGAACGCGGAGGTTGGCGTGGACGAGGTACTTCCTCCCGAGAGGGGCAGCCCGGGTGAGGCCGCGCCCGTCGATGACGGGACGACTCTGGGACAGGCGAAACCATTTGACCCGTATGGACTGCGCCGCAGTTCCCCGCCGAGTCCTGCGGGCAGTCCCACGGCTTCCGATCCGCAGGCGATCAGCCCCGATCTGGCCACCGAACTCCGCAAGACCGTGGGCACGAAGGTCTCTCGCATGATCGAAGAGGAGTTGCTCGCGGCGACCCCGCAGGCCAAAGCCCGCCTGGAACAGAGCATTACGGACGCCCTGCAATCCGCCGACCCGCAATCCAAACGCCAGCTCCAGGAACGGCTGCTGGATCAGGGGCAGAGTGGCGCGCTGGTCCAGTTGCTGGATGATTGGGCGGCTGAGTTGCTGGCGGGCGGCGCTGCCTCACTCTCCGTGAACCCGCCCGCCGTGGCCACCTCGCGGCCAGCGGCGACACGTCCGCCAGTCACAGCCTCGCCCCCGCCGAAGACTCCTGCTCCCGCAGCGAACGGATCTCGGAATTACCTGGACGAAATCGTGGCGGTCAAGAGCCAATTCCCCTCGATCCAGAAGAAGCTGAAAGCGGAATACGCGCAGGTGCTTCAGATGCTGCCGCAGGGAGTTTCCTCGGCGGTGACGGAGGATTGGTATGGAGATTTGACGAACTCGGCGACCGATGTGGACCCGGAGACAGATTCCAAGACCGCCCTGGAGACCCGCATCATCCGCCAGTTGGATGCCGCAGGCTACCCGGAGTCGAAGTTGCTGCCCGCCCTGCAGGCCCGGTTAAAACAGTTCCGGATGACAGCCGAGGGGTCCGGGGTGTTGCGGTAAGCCTCTCGCAGACACGCAGGCAGAGTGGCGATTCAGCGACTCCACGCCAATCAATCGTTGACTGGGCACAAATCCATTCCAGTACAAATCCGTCAAGAGACGGAGGACTCCGTTCCTCCGCACCTGAGGACTGCCTCCTTGCAACTCCGTAGAGTTGAATGAGTATCCGTGAGCGTATGAGCGCAATAGAAAACCCTCGGAGAGTGATACCAACGCCAAAGGGCCGCATTTGAGTCAAGGTCGCAGAAATTGGTCAGGCTGCTTACGTGACGGCAACTGGGTGATTGGGGGCGTTGGCGTTCGTTCTCTCCAAGGGTTTCGGGGTCAGACGAAGAAAATAGGTATGCAGACCCCGTGCCAGTCTCCTGATTTTTTCTCGGCGCTTGGTGAATCATGGCATTTTCCTTGAAAGTGCATCGAGATACAAAACTTCCGGTGCCGTTGAATTGACGAATCGGCGCTGAAGTCGTACTGTGGAGCAATACGTCGGCGCTCAAAACAGTACACGGGAGTTCAGTTCGGCGCGTGCGAAACTCGTCCTCCACACTCGCTATCTTCACCTCCGCAGCAGTCATGTACTGCATCGTGGTGTTGTGGTACGTCGCCACCAGTTGGGATGTCGGACTACGCTGTTTGCCCGCCAATGACAGCGCGACTCAAGGCGTTGAGATCCAGGTCGTGACAGCTGCCGGGGTCGGAACGCCCCCCCGCCCCGGCGATGTGCTGGTGGAGTTTCATGGGCGACCGATCCGCTCGTTCGTCGATTTTGCCTGGGCGCATGCGGCACTCCGCGATGCTCAGATCGATCCTGGCGGGATGCTCGGATCGGAGCAGGATGTCCTCACGCTCAGCGAATCCCTGGGTGCGACATCCCACTTGACCCTGGTCCAACGCCCCGAAGGGGATCGGTACGTCAAGATCCGCTTTCGCCGGAAGGGGACCGAATCGATTCTGCACGGCTGGCGCAAACTGGAACGGCAGTCTTCGATCCGCATCGGTGTCACTCTGCTGTGGTTCGTCCTCCAATTGGCGATCACTCTGGTCAGCGTCCTGGCCGCGTGGCAGCGTCCGTTCGATCAGTCGCTGCGATTGTTCTGCTACCTGGGAGGGGTCACGCTGGTGGCCTTCGTGGGGGGCGATCATTGGTGGGTCATCTCGGGCAGCCTGTCGCTGATGATTCCGTTTTCTGTTTCGGCCATTTTGCTCCCTCCGGTGTTGTTGCATTTCTTTCTCACTTACCCCAGCCCCAAGCCGTGGCTCAGCCGGTCCCCGCAGCTCACCCTGGGAGCCATCTACTTTATCCCGACGATGATGGCCTTGGGCACAGTCCTCATCATTTTGGCGAGTTGGTGGCTCTCGCGGTCGTGGGGCGAGGGTCCGCTGGCGTTGGCGCTGGAGCAGACCATTGCTCAGGGCTCGTCGCTGCTGATGAGTTTGTTGCAGACGGTCATTCTGAGCTACCTGGCCCTGTCGCTGCTGTATTTCACCGGCAGCCTCGTGGCCATGGGGGAGAGCTTGGTGCGTGCCCGGAGTCTCGTGGAACGGCAGCAGGTGCAGTCGATTCTGTGGGCGGGCATCGTCGCCTCGATCCCGGTCGGATACGCGATGTACATCGCCTTGTTTAACCCGGCTCAGTTCGCCCTGGGGTCTTCCCAGGGGCCGATGTTCCTGGCCAGCCTGTCGTTCATGCTGGCGTATGCGGTCGGAATCGCGCGGTTCAAACTCCTCCTGATTGAGCAGGTGCTTAGCCGGGGCATGTGGTATTTCGCGTTGAGCGCGGGGCTGGGCATCTTCTTCAGCGCGATTGTCGGCGTCGGCAGCGTCGTGATCCACACGCAAAATGCCTCTCTCCTGGGCCCGACGGTCCCGATGGTGGTTGTGCTGATGCTGGTCGTGTACGTGCTGGTGTGGATCAAGGACGGGCTGCAACGCTCGATCGACCGCGATTTCTTCAGTGAAAAGTACCAGATCGATCGCGCGCTGTTGCGGATGAACCGGGCGGTTACCAACCTCTGGGAGCGGGACGCCGTGGCGGGCAACCTGCTCGGTTCCTGCTGCGAAGTCCTCTCGGTGGAGCAGGCCGCCCTCTATCTCTGGATGCCTGATCGCAGCCGCTTCGTTCTCGCCGCTGCGGTCGGTTGGCAGGAGGTGCCCGCCTCCATTCCCGGCAGTGTGGAGCAATTGAAACTGCTCGGTCCCGGCTCATCCATCCAGCGGGTTCCGAGCGGTGATTCGGGTGAGCAGGTACTCGTGCGGGCGATGAATGCGGAGCTGATCACGGGGCTGGAGGTGGATGGCGAGATCGCGGGGTTCGTGGCCCTCGGACCCAAACCGAGTGGAGCGGCGTTCACCGCGGAGGACGTGACGTTCCTGACCGCGATGGGACGCATCACCGGCGTCGCTTTGCACTGCGTCAAGGTGCATGAGGACGTGTCGCGCCTCAATGAAGACCTGCGCCGCAAGATCGAGAAGATCGGCGAGCAGGACCGCCGCATCATCATGTTGCAAAGCATGGTCGACAGCCTCAGTGCGCCGCAGCGGGCCTTGGCCTCGCCAGCTTCCGACCTGCAACGCTCCACCATCAAGGGGAACGGTCCCGCGATCACGCGGGTGCTGGAAACCGTCAAGAAGGTCGCCGTCAGCGAAGCCAGCATCCTCGTCCGAGGCGAAAGCGGCACCGGCAAGGAACTGCTGGCCCGCACGATCCACGACAACAGCCCGCGCAAGGCGGGCCCGCTGGTCGCCGTCCACTGTGCGGCCCTCTCGTCGCAACTGTTGGAGAGCGAGCTGTTCGGGCACGTGAAGGGGGCCTTTACTGACGCTCGCGAGGACAAGCCGGGGCGGTTCGCCATCGCCAGTGGGGGCACGCTGTTCCTTGATGAAATCGGCGACATCTCGCTCGATGTGCAGATTAAACTGCTGCGGGTGTTGCAGGAGCGGACGTTCGAGCCGGTGGGGAGTTCGACGCCGATTTCGGTCGATGTGCGACTCATTGCCGCCACGCATCAGAACCTCGAACGGCTCATTGCGGAGGGGAAGTTCCGCGAGGACTTGTACTACCGCCTGAACGTCATCAGCGTGACGCTGCCGCCGCTGCGGGAACGGAAGGAAGACCTGTTCGAGTTGGCGTTATACTTCCTGGGACTGGCCGCCGAGCGAGCTGGCAAGCCGATCACGTATATCGACGAGATCGCGCTGGAGGCGATGTCGGCGTACCACTGGCCGGGGAATATCCGCGAGTTGCAGAACGTGATCGAGCGGGCCGTTGTCCTGTGCGAAGGTCGACAGATCACGATCGCCGATCTGCCGCACGCCGTAGCGCAGGCGACGTTCAATCCGGTCTCGACGACCGATCTGGAACATGCGGATGCCCGTCAGCGCATTCCGCGTGGCCTGGCTCAGGCCACCGCCAGCCGGACGGTCATCGGCTCCGACGGTGAACGCCAGCAACTCGTCTCCGCTCTCGCGCGGTGCAGCGGCAACAAAGCCGAAGCCGCCCGCTTACTCGGCATCCCCCGTAGCACGTTTTTCAGCAAGCTGCGGCGCCACGGACTGGGGTAAGGATCGTTCGAGGAATAACTGTCTGATTGTCGCCTTTCGCTCCGCGAAAGGCCGGTCTTTCGGGGAGCGAAAGACGACTCTTGTTTCTCGAACGATGCCAAATGGGTGATACTCCACGCGGCCCAGAGTGAGCCGTAGCTGCCCCTCGCCAGAGGGCGGGCACGCCAGCCAATTCGCCCACGTTCTGGCGAAACGTGGCTACGTCAGAATGTCTCACTGCCGCCCGAGTGAGGTATCTCACACGATCAGCATCGCATCCCCGTAGCTGAAGAATCGATACCGCGCGGCGATCGCCTGGCGGTACGCCTCCAGGATCAGGTCGCGACCGGCCAGCGCCGACACGAGCACCAGCAGCGTCGACTTCGGCAGGTGGAAATTCGTCACCAGAGCATCCACCACTTGGAACTCATACGGCGGGCGGATGAAGAGATTGGTATCGCCCGCCCATTCTCGGAGCGGGCCCGTGTGAGCGACTGACTCGAGCGTACGGACAGCTGTGGTGCCGATGGCGATGACGCGGCCCCCGCGCTGGCGGGTGCGGTGGATGGCCTCGACGGTCGAGGCCGGGAGTTCGGCGTATTCGAAGTGCATGACGTGGTCGTCGAGGCGGTCGGTCGCGACGGGGCGGAACGTGCCGAGGCCGACATGCAGCGTCAGCGGGGCGACCTCGACGCCGCGCTCGCGACACGCCTCAAAGAGTTCCGGGGTGAAGTGCAAACCCGCCGTCGGCGCGGCAATGGCTCCGGGGTTTCGGGCGAACATCGTCTGGTATCGCTCGCGGTCCTCGGGTGAAGCAGCGGCTCGCTCGATGTATGGTGGGAGCGGGACGGTGCCAAACTTTTCGAGCAGTTGCTGGACGACGGCCCACGGGTCGGCGAGTGTCGCCTCTTGCTCCGCAACAGGACGTTCTTTCGCGGATCGAAAGATGACACGGGACACCGGCTCGACCAGCCATTCCCCCTCCCCGCGCTGCTCGCGCAGGATCAGTCGCAACCGCTCCGGGGAATCGGGTAAGTCCGCCGGATAGAGACTCAGCTCCTCCCCCGGCCGGAGCTTGCCCCGTGTCTGCCCAATCAGCCGCCAGTGGGTCGGTCCCTCGATCCCCAGAAACAGTCCCTCCCACTTCCCCCCCGTCGCCGCACGCACGCCGCGCAGCTTGGCCGGGACGACGCGGGTCTCGTTGACGACCAGCAGATCGCCCGCGTTCAGAGAGGTCGGCAAGTCACGAAACGTCGCATGCGTGATCGACCGCTCCGCTCGATTCACCACCAACAGCCGCGACGCATCCCGCGTCGGCAGTGGCACAGAGGCAATCAGCTCCGGCGGCAAGTCATAGTCGTAACTGGAGATCGCCCCCCAGTCGACGGGGGCGTTCGCGGGTTCAGAGTTCGACGAAGCGAATGGCATCGCGAGAGGATGATGGGTTCGCCGCCAAAGCTCAATCGACAGCGATCGCTTTGGCACACACACTGGCGGCTGTGTGTGTTCAACTGCCCGCAGAGCCTGAACACCGATTCGAGAAACAGCAGGTCTTCTGGCCATCGAGAATTTGGGCAGCGTGGGCACATCTCCGACGTGAGACATCCAGAAACAGGTCGTTCCTCTCGCCAATCCGTGGCAGCCCATCCCGAGCCGCCATTTTTGCACCCACCCGCCTTTCCACCGACTGTGCGGAGACTGCCGTTTTGACAAGCTGGCGCGCTGAGTCACCGCTCACATCCCACAAGCATCGACAGAATCAGGCATTACGCTCGGTTCATTGATTCGCACACTCTCCGGCATCGCCTTTGCATAACCCGCACATGTCCCGAAATGAGTCGGGTGCAACTCACTGTCCTCCGGCCCTAGGCTCTAGCCCCTAGGCCCTAACCCCTCTTCGGAGTCGCTCCCATGGCTGTCACTGGCGAAAAGATCATCGGCATCGACCTCGGCACCACGAACTCGTGCGTCTCGGTCATGGAAGGCGGCGAGATCAAGGTCATCCCCAATCAGGAGGGGAACCGCATCACCCCCAGCGTCGTGGCCTTCACGGACAAGGGAGATATCCTCGTCGGCGACCCGGCCAAGCGGCAGGCCGTCACCAACCCGCACAACACCGTTTACTCGATCAAGCGGTTCATGGGCCGGCGGCACTCCGAAGTCGAATCGGAAGAGAAGATCGTCCCCTATAAGATCATCGGGGGACGCGAAGAGTATGTGAAGGTCGACATCAACGGCCGCCAGTACACCCCGCCCGAAATCTCAGCCCGCATCCTGATGAAGCTCAAGGAGTCCGCCGAGAACTACCTCGGACACAAGGTCAACAAAGCGGTCATCACCGTCCCCGCCTACTTCAACGACGCCCAGCGCCAGGCCACCAAGGACGCCGGTCAGGTCGCCGGGCTCGATGTCGTTCGCATCATCAACGAACCCACAGCCGCTGCGCTGGCGTACGGCCTGGAGAAGATGAAGGAAGAAAAGATCTGCGTGTTCGACCTCGGCGGGGGGACGTTCGACGTGTCGGTCCTCGAAGTCGAAGCGGGCTCGATCGAGGTTCTCGCGACCAACGGTGACACGCACCTCGGCGGCGACGACTTCGATGAAATCCTCATCAACTTCATCGCCGACAACTTCAAGAAAGAGAACGGCATCGACCTCCGCAAGGACGCCATGGCACTCCAGCGGCTCCGCGAATCCGCCGAAAAGGCCAAGAAGGAACTCTCCTCGGCCCAGAACAGCGAGATCAACCTGCCCTTCATCACCGCCGATGCCAAGGGGGCCAAGCACCTGCAAATGAACATCACGCGGGCCCAGTTCGAGAAGCTCATCGACCCGCTCGTCGAACGCTGCCGCAAGCCGGTCGAGCAGGCCCTCAAGGACGCCAAGCTGCAGCCTTCGCAGATCGATGAAGTCGTCCTCGTCGGCGGCTCGACCCGCGTGCCGATGGTCGTGGAACTGGTCAAGAAAATCTTCCAGGGCAAGGAGCCGCACAAGGGCGTCAACCCGGACGAAGTCGTCGCCGTCGGAGCCGCCGTTCAGGGAGCCATCATCGGCGGCGATGTGAAGGACGTGGTCCTCCTCGATGTCTGCCCGCTCTCCCTCGGCATCGAAACCGAAGGCGGCGTCATGACCGTCCTCGTCGAACGCAACACCACCATCCCCACCACCAAGTCCAACACCTTCTCCACAGCTGTCGACAACCAGACGGCGGTGACGGTCCGCGTGTTCCAGGGGGAACGGGCGATGGCCAATGACAACCGGCTGCTCGACCAGTTCAATCTGGAAGGCATCCCGCTCGCCCCGCGCGGCACGCCGCAAGTTGAAGTCAGCTTCGATATCGACGTGAACGGCATCCTCAGCGTGAAGGCCAAGGACAAGGGGACCGGCAAGGAGCACAAGGTCGAGATCAAGCAGTCCAGCGGTCTGTCGAAAGACCAGATCAGCGCCATGCAAAAGGAAGCCGAGATCAACGCCGCCAGCGACAAGACCAAGAAGGAGCTCGCCGAGTCCCGCAACAAGGCCGAACACCTCGTCTATTCGACCGAAAAGCAGCTCAAGGAACTCGGCGACAAGCTGGACGAGGCCTCGAAGTCCGCCATCGAAGCGGCTGTGAAGAAGGTGTATGAAGCGACGAAGACCGAAGACATCGCCGCCATCAACAGCGCCACCGAGAACCTCGAACAAGCCACCCACGCCCTGTCGAAACACATGTACGACGCGGCCCAAGCCGCCCAAGCGAGCGGAGGGGGTAGCCCCACTGGTGAACCCGGCCCCGACGGAGCCAGCGGCAGCAAAGACGACAACGTGATCGACGCCGAGTTCGAGAAGAAGTGATTCTGACAGAATCCAGAAAGCCCCGGTGATCCAAGCCGGGGCTTTTTGCGTATTCAACAATTGAAGTACTGCAAGTTCGTCACCGGAGGTGTCACCGAAATGGATGACAAATTGGTCATTGCGACAGTGTCAGGAATCTCTGCGGTTGTTGGCGGAGTACTCACCGGGGTAATCACCCCAGTGATCAAGTACTACTTTGATAAAAGGACATTGGATTCGACCAGACGAAGAGAGCAAATCAAAAGATGGAGAG
>JAYTFV010000311.1:0-5458 GCA_043734065.1 Planctomycetota bacterium | reverse complement strand
TCGGTCGAGTTTCGCGACGACTGTTCCTGGACGGCGCGATGGCTTGCGGCGGCGGCACTGCTGTGGGCGTGGAGTGACGAGGGCACGCTGGGCGAGCGGCTTTTTGCGGCGCGGCGGATCGTTGCGCATCTGCAAGAGAAAGGTAACCGTTCACACTCTGGCGAGGAGTGGCGGGGGTTTTTGGTGGGCGAAGTGGGCGGTGATGGCTTCGGTGAGGAAGTCGAAGGTGTTCTTTTTGCGTTGGCGGCAGGTTTCCAGGACGGTCAGCAGGGTCTCGACGAAGCGGCTACCGGGGTCGCTTTGGGTGCCGAAGCTGAGTTGCTTCCAGATGACGGGATGGCGCAGCGCGCGTTCGGCGGCGTTGTTGGTCGGGTCGAGTCCGGGCTGGGTTTCGGCGAAGCGCCACAGGTTGTCATAACGTTCGAGCAGGCCCGTGCAGGTGGCTGCGGTGGCGTGGTCGGCGCAGCGGGTTCCGTCTTCCAGGGCCAGGTGAACTTGGCCATAGAGTCGGTCGCGATGTTTTATAAATGTCTCCCATTTTACGGTGCCATCGCGGACGCGGTGCCAGTGGTGGAACATGTCATAGGTAAGTTCGGCCAGACGTTTTCCCACCTTCCCGCCTCGCCCGCCCGCTCGGACATCGCTTCGAAGTCCCGTTTTAGATGCGCTCAGCACCACTGTAATCGCGGGCACCACAAGTACATCTTGACCCGATCACTCGTTAATACACCCGCATAGTCGAGTGTCAATAACTCGTGGATCACACACGCCGCCTTGGTCAGTCGCACGGCAAACACGGTGAACGTCGCCGCGACGAGTGTCCAGATCCAGGCGTTCTGGTTCCCTTGTTTCGTCGGTGTCTCATCACCGTTGAGGTGGTCTTGCTGCGGCAGCTTCTTCACCAGCGTGTCATACGCCGGGCGAGTCGCAGCTGTCGCGATATTCTGATGTGTAATGATCGTTCCCGGGCAGAGCGGGACGTTAAGAACCGTCTCGCAGAACAGCGACACGCGCCGCTTGCTCAATCGCAATCAGACCATTAACAATGCCACAAAAGCGACCAACCGCGGACCCGATTGTCCAGTCGGCACTCCGCCGGGCAACTCCGCACACGTCGCTTTCCCGCAGCCGGCACACACCAAACGATGCCGCTGATATTCAGTGACCAGCGGCTTGATCTCGGGCAGTTCCCACACCTGGTGCCGCCACGGTTCAGCGTCGCAGCCCGTTAATGGGCCGCCGCAACCGCGACACTCCGTGGGTAACAATGGGATGACCTCGTCGCATTCGTCGCTCAGTATTAAAGGCCGCTCCGACTTCGGATGCCCCGGCTGGCCGCCCCGCTTCCTCTTCGAAGTCGGCTGCGCGATGTCGATGGGACTCCCCGACTCGACCGGTGGGGCTGGCTCGACCACTGCGGCCGATGGCGGCTCAGGCCGCCGAAACCGATCGTGCTTCTTCAGCTTCCGCTCCAGTTGGGCCACCCGCGCTTCCAACTCGTCCACCCGCTTCTGCCACGCCTGGCCGAAGGAGCGACGTTCGAGAACGCGGTGCTCCGAGCCTGCAAAGCGATTCTTTCGGCTCCGGAGTTTCACTTCCTTCAGGAAAGCCCCGGACGACTCGACGACTATGCCCTGGCGTCGCGGCTCTCCTACTTTCTGTGGAGTACGATGCCCGACGAGGAACTCCTGCGACTGGCCGCCGAAAACAAACTGCACGAACCGCCGACGTTGCGTGCCCAAACCGAACGCCTGCTGGCCAGTCCCAAAGCTCAAGCCTTCACAAAAACCTTCTGCGGTCAGTGGTTGAACCTGCGGGCCATCAAGGCCACGACTCCGGATCGGCAGTTGTACCCGGAGTTCGACGAGCTTCTGGAAGATGCGATGGTCCGTGAGACCGAGGCGTCCTTCGACGAGTTGCTCCGACATGACATGAGTCTCTCGAACCTGATTGACTCCGACTTCGCGATGCTCAATCGCCGACTCGCGGAACTCTACCACATTCCAAACATGATCGGCGAGGAGTTTCGCAAAGTTCCGCTCCCCGAGCAGAGTCATCGCGGCGGCGTCATGACTCACGCCAGTGTCTTAAAGGTCACCGCCAACGGCACCTTGAGTTCATCGGTGACGCGCGGGGCCTGGGTCTTAAAACGGCTTCTCGGGCGGACGCTGAACCCGCCTCCGCCCGACGCCGGAGGCATCGAGCCCGACACGCGCGGAGCGACCACGATTCGCGAACAACTGGCCAAGCACCAGAGATCCGAAACCTGCGCGAGCTGTCACAAGTACATGGACCCGCCCGGCTTCGCCCTGGAAAGCTACGATGTCATCGGTGGCTGGCGAGAGTTCTATCGCACCACGCAAGGTCAAGGCCCCCCGGCGATCGATCCGCTGACCAAGCGGCACCTCGGGTATCGCCAGGGACTCCCCGTCGACCCGAGCGGCGAACTGGTCGACGGTCGCCCGTTCCAGAACCTCGACCAGCTCCAGAAACTCCTGCTCGACCAACAGACGCCATCGCCGAGAACTTCGTGAATCATCTGGTGACCTACGCCACCGGAGCCATCGTCACCTTCGACGACCGCGCCGAAACCACAGCCATTTTGCAGCGAGCCCAACCCCACCACTACGGGTTGCGAACACTGGTCCACGAACTCGTGCAAAGCCCGCTGTTCCAGACCAAGTAATCGAAGCTCTTCAGCAGACCCAATATCCCCCGGGTTTTCCCGAAATACCGGCAACTATTGTGCTGGGTCGTTCGTCACACTTGTGGGACGATGGGCAGCAGTGCGTGCCGCGGCGTATTATTCCTGGGGCGTGGCCCGTCGGGGAATACGCGCGGGTGTCTGGTTTATGGCCCCTCGCGCGATCACTGTTGTCAGCACCACGCCCGCGAAATCCGTCTTGACATTCCAGGGATGCAGGGGACTCTTCAATGCAACAAAACTCTTGGCTCGCGACGTTGGGGTGGTTGATGTTGACGGGTGCTCTCTCGGCTGGGGAAATTGGATTTCTCGAAGACTTTTCGCTGGCACCCGATCGCGCGGTGCCACTGCAGCAATTGATTCCGGGGACGGAAGACTACTACTACTTCCATGCCCTGCATTATCAGACCACGGAGCAGTGGCCCAAGGTGGAAGAGACGCTCCGCGCGTGGATCGACCGCTACAACCGCACCCCGCGCGTCATCGAGATCGAAAACCGGCAGGCTCTCCTCACCTATGGAGTGAAGCCGGACCAGTCGCTGAAGCTGATCCGCGATCGCTTGAACTTGCAGTTCAATCATCAGAAGGAGCTGCTCAATCCGCAGTCGAATCTCCCGAGCGAACTCAATCCCCAGTTCATCGATCCCGCCGCGTTGACGGCTGGAGCTTTCGCCCGGCACCCCCGGACGGTGGAAGGCTTTGAGGACGCTTCGCTGGAATGGCTGATCGCGACCGAGCTGGACCCCGAGCGGCGGCGGCATCTGCTGACGCGACTGACCCGGCCCGACTACGTCAAGCTGGCCCAGATCGTCGTCGATGATCTCAACTCGCCCAATAGCGGGGGATTCGGGCAGCTTCCGATTCATGGCCGCCTGCTGCTCGCTCAGCTGGAGGAGTGTCTGAAGCTCAAGCCCGATCTGCTCAACCAGGGGAACTTCGTCAACGCCTATCTGACGAAGTTGCACCCGTCGGATGATGTCAATTGGCGGCAAGACCCGCCAGCCCTGGAGGCGTACCTCGACCGGCTGTGGGCGTTCGTGGGGCAACTCCAGCCCGTGCATAACTCGCTCAAGGCGCATGTGCTGTATCACCGGCTGGTGCTCGATCGCTCGCGCGGGGTCTACAACGCGGAGCGGTTCCTGGACTATCTGAAGCTCCCCCGCAACGTCGGCTATATGGAGCCGAAGTACCTCCAGCTCGAAGCGAATCGCCAGTGGCCCGCCAATGTGCAGGCCGACTACGCCCAGTTCACCCTGCTGCCCTCCATCGGCGATGACGAGCCACTGGTCCGCAGCTACCTCCAGCACTTTCTGGTCGAAGCCGAGGATTATAAGGCGTACGCGCCGTACATCGCGGAGGGCTATCTCAAGGCAATCTTTGCCGAGACGAAGATCGTCCTGGGACTGGGCGATCCCGAGAAGTGGTACTCGCTGTTGTCTCCGGCTGCGTATCAGGCCCTCAAGGAGCGGATCGATCTCGATTTCGCCTTCACCAACAAGACCGAATACGGTCCCGAGGAACCGGTCGGCCTCGATCTCTACGTCAAGAACGTCAGCACGCTGATCGTCAAAGTGTTTGAGGTGAACACGCAGAACTTCTACCGCGAGAACCTCACCGAGATCGGGACCGAGATCAATCTTGACGGGCTGGTGGCGAATTCCGAGACGACTCATGTCTACCAGGAACCCGCGCTGCGTCGAGTGCAGCGGCACTTCGAGTTTCCCGGCCTCAACCGGCGGGGCGTGTATGTGATCGACTTCATTGGCAACGGAATGAGCAGTCGCGCCTTGATCCGCAAGGGGAAGCTGCGTTATCTCGTGCGCACCGGAGCCGCCGGACAGGTCTTCACCATCCTGGATGAGAAGCAACAGCGCGTGCCCGATGCCACACTCTGGCTGGGAGGGACTCTCTACACCCCGGATGAGAGCGGCCACATCGTCACCCCGTTCAGCAGCCAGCCGGGGCGACAGCCGATTGTCCTCTCGACCGGAAAGTTTTCGTCGCTGGAGTACGTCGACCATGCCAGCGAAACGTACCGCTTGGCTGCGGGGATGTACGTCGATCGCGAGTCATTGCTGAGCCGCAAGACGGCGGAACTGGTGATTCGCCCCAGCTTGTTGCTCAACGAGACACCGGTCTCGTTCCAGGTGCTGGAAGACCTGCGGCTGATGATTCTGTCGCGCGATCACGACGGGGTCGCGACCAGCAAGGAGGTCTCCGATCTGAAGCTCCTCGATGATCGGGAAACGCGGTTCGAATTTTCGGTCCCGCAGCGGCTCGCCTCAATTCAGTTCGTGCTGAAGGGAAAAGTGCAGAACCTCAACCAGAATAAGAAGCAGGAGGTCGAGGTCTCTCAGACCTACACCCTCAACGAGATCGACCGCACCGAAAAGACCGAGGATCTGCACCTGCTGCAAGTCAACGGCAACTACGTGATCGATGTTCTTGGTCGCAGTGGAGAAGCCCAGCCCAAACGTCCGGTGAATTTCCGACTGAAGCACCGCGATTACCTCGATCCCGTTCAGGTCACACTGCAGTCGGGACCGGGCGGACGAATTGCCCTCGGGCCACTGCCGGGGATCGTGACGATCACGGCGACCGGACCGCAGGGCACCGCGCACGTCTGGCCGCTGCGGAAGGACGCTCACTCACTCGCTGGCCAAGTCCACGGCGGCGTCGACAAGCCGGTCCAGATTCCCTACATGAGATTGGATGCCCAGCCCAGTCGCGAGCAACTGTCGCTGCTGGAGCTGC
>JAYTFV010000310.1:0-7145 GCA_043734065.1 Planctomycetota bacterium | reverse complement strand
AAAGACGGGTGATCTCTGGGAGAACCGCCACCTTGGGTGCCCTGCCCTGAAGGGGTACGTTCTGTGAGAGCGGTCTGACCCAGGGTGCGCGACCTGCGGGCTCGCGACCCTGGGCTGTGATGTGTGACCCCTGCGGGGTGCAGAGGCCAGCTTGCTGAGGATTGGTTTTAGGATGACTGCTGACTGCTGATAGCTGATGGCTTCCTCTTCGGTTGCGGCTGTGCGGCGCTGTGCGGCGCTGTGTGTTCCGTATATTCCGTGTGTTCCGTGGTTCTACCTCTGCCTCCGTGACTGCTGAATACACTGGGAAGTCGTGGACTTTATGCCCGTGGGAAGCCCAGTCCCGAAGGGGTCAAAGCGAATAGCCGGTGGAGCGCAGCTGCACCACCGGATCGAGTGCATCAAGCTCTCGTATCCCAGCGGGGTTCCGGCGGCATTGGACGATCAAGCGAGTTGAAGAGCTGCAATCCCTTCGGGAAAGACGGACTTGGATCGCCTCATGTCCTGTGGTGTCGCTGCGCTCGACCACCGGCTATGGGCTGATATCCCTTCGAGATATGGCGAGGCTGGGTCCATGCGTTTGCCTTGGACACAAGGCACGGAGGCCACATTGCCCCACGTCCACCCCTCAACTCCCCCTCACACTCTTCGCACCACGACCGTTTTCCCATAGCACTCGACCACCTGAATGGCGGTCCCTTCCGGGATGAAGCTCCCTTCGGAGAGCACATCGACCAGATTGCCGTTGATTTCCGCTTTGCCGCTGGGCCTGAGCATCGTCAGGGCCACGCCGGTCTGGCCGATCAGGTCGGCCATCCTGCCCACGAGTTGCGGCTTCAGTCGGGGAGCTGCGATGGCATCGGCACTCGGCGGAGTGAGGATCATGTCGTTGAACAGCGGAATCTGAGGCAGGAACTTCGAGAGGGCCACCGCCGTGACCACCAGCCCCAGGACCGCCCCGCCAAAGACCTTCAGTGTCTGGAGCGTCTGGCCCGAGTCGCTCATGTGGGGGCCGAGGTGCCCATATGTCTGCGAGGCCATGATGATCGACGCAAACGTCAGCAGGAACCCGGTCACTCCAAAGAACCCAAATCCCGGCAACACCAGAAACTCCAGCAGCAGACACCCCACCCCCATCAGGAACAGCACGATCTCCAGCGAACCCGCTGTGCCGCCCAGCACCTTGCTCCAGAAGAAGACACCGAAGCACACCGCCGAAACCAGCCCGAAGATGCCCGTCATCGTGTGCAGCTCCAGGTAGATCGACACTAGCCCGATGAAGAACAAAAAGCCCATCATGAACGGAGTGTTCAGGATGAACACGGTGTCATCGACCCAGGTCCGCTGCATCGGGACCAGCCGTTGTTCCGCGGGTATACCCAAACGCACCTTGAGATCATCCAGGCTGTCGACCGGAGGCTGTGCGAGCAGCAGCTCATGCGCCCGGCGGCCATTGACGGTCAGGAACGACCCAACTTTCGACTCCTCCACGAGAGGCCCCTTGATCCATTCGTCCCCGGAGGCGTGGATCTCCGCGTCGGACATGAAGGACACGGTCCCCTTGGTTTTATGCGTCACCCGAAAGACCTCCAGGTTCTTATCGGTCATCGATTTCAGCAGCGCGACCGGACGGTTCTTGCGACGGGCCAATTCGCCCTGAAGCTCCACCAAGGGACTCAGCAGCTTCTCGGGGACTGCCTCGAACTGTCCCCCGGCCTGGGTTTCCCGGATCGCCCCCACGTCGCCCAGCTTGGCCTCGGGGCGCATGTAGATATCGTCAGCCCCCAGCGAAATCAGGGCCGCTCCGCTATAGGCTGCGTCCGGGATATAGGCCACCGCATGCACCCCTCGGTCTTTGAGGTCCGCGATCGCGTGGGCCAGTTCCATGCTCAGGAATAATCCACCGCCCGGGGAATCGACATCGAAAATGATGATCTTGGCCCCTTCATCGACCGCGCGCTCGATTTGCCGGAGCAGGAACGAGGTCAGGATCGGCTCGATTTCTCCTTTGATCTCAATCAGGTCGACCTTCACATTCCCATCGATCACCGGGCGCTCACGGAGTGAATCGAGCGGCAGCGAGTATGCATCGACGACATCTCGTCGCGAGCCCGCTACCTGCGAGACCAGCACGCCCCATTCGCGGGCCTGATTCGCGGTGAGCATCCACGCCGCTCCCGCGTCCTTCAGCGTCTGTGAATCTTTGATGGCCACGTTCGCCTCCCGCAGCCGCTGGGCCTCGGGCTGGGTCACGACCCGCTTCTCGACATTGCCGGGCGTCGGCTCGACTGTCACCTGGAGTACCACGACATCGGGGTCCATGAGTCCGACCGCCAAGGCTTCCGTGACTCGCCGGTTCCGCCGCTTGCCGACGATCGACTTAACGATCAACTGCTCATTCGCGGGGAGCGCGTGGCCGCGTCCGATGTCGCCGAGTTGGGCATCGGGGTGCATCACGATCTCGGTGCAGGCCAGTGCCACGCAGGCATTGGTACCGGAAACGGTCTTAGGCACCCAGCAGATCGTAGTGATGTTGGCGGTGGCCTCCGAGGCGAGGAACTCGGAGAGGGCGAAGACGTGGTGGAATTCGCTGACGCCGGGGGAGAGTTCCAGGACCAGGAACGCCTGCTTCTTTTCTTGCAGGGCGCGGGCCTGCAAGTCGAGGGCGGCGCGGCGCACGTTGGCCGTGACCGTGTCCGTGATCGCCCCATCGAGCGTGACAAAGGTCGCGATGTTCCGCGATGCCGCCGCGACTGCGGGTCCGGCGGGGACTGCGGGCGCGGCGACGGGTGCGGCGTCCTGAGCCCCGGCCACAGCGGCCAGCAGACTCCCCACGACCGCCCACAACGCAGCCGTTCGAGCGACCCGCTGCCAAATACGGTCGGCTTCCATCCGAGTCCGGGAACTGAACTGTGGCATAAGATTCGTCATGTCCGATATCCGCGATCTGAGACGGGATCGTGACCCCCGTGACCGGGGAGTCCAGGCAATTCTCGCTGATCGTGTTCGGGAACCACTGAACGGAGAACGCAAGCCCCCCCTCAGCGGATCACGCCCACTGTACGGATTATAGGTCGAACCGGGGGGCGATTGTCATCTCACTTCGCGGAATGTGCCGCGCGGAGGTGAAGTGTGCGTCCCCATTGTCGGTGGTGAACCCTAATCGGGAGGGCTAGGCTCCGTGAGGGCGAGGCTGACGGGAGGGCGAGGCTCCTGCCGAGCCGCTGCCACCAGACAACGTCCCCTCTGGCTCGCGGCTCAGCAGGAGCTTCGCCCTCCCCACCCGAACCGTAAGCAGTGATGCAGCACTCGCCCGTTTCAATCCCCGCCGGTGCCCGAGGAGGTCAGTAGCTTTCCTTCAAGGTCCAGCGGTGAGGCGTACAGGGCCTTCGCGTATTCGCGATTCAGCCGGGCGATATGCGTCACCGAGACACCCGCCGGGCAGGCGGCTTCGCACTCGCTGGTGTTGGTGCAGTTGCCGAATTCTTCCCGGTCCATCTGGCCGACCATGCTGAGAACGCGGGCGGCTCGCTCCGGTTCGCCTTGTGGAAGTTGAGCCAGGTGCGACACCTTGGCCGCCACGAACAGCATCGCGCTGGCGTTCTTACAGGCGGCGACACACGCTCCGCAGCCGATGCAGACAGCTGCGTCGAGGGCGCTTTCCTGGTCGTTCTTGGAGATCGGGACGCTGTTGGCTTCCGGGGCTTGGCCGGTGCGAACGGAGACATAGCCGCCCGCCTGGATGATGCGGTCGAAGGCTGAGCGGTCGACGACGAGGTCGCGGATCACCGGGAATGCCTTGGCCCGCCACGGTTCGATGACGATCGTCTGGCCATCGTGGAACCGCCGCATATGCAGTTGGCAGGTCGTGGTGCCGTTGTCCGGGCCGTGAGCCTGACCGTTAATCATCAGCGAGCAGGTGCCGCAGATCCCCTCGCGGCAGTCGTGGTCGAAGTTGACCGGCTCTTCCCCCTGGTGCAGCAACTGCTCGTTGAGAATATCGAGCATCTCCAGGAACGACATCTCCGTCGAGATCCCGGCCAGCGCGTAGTCGCGGAACTCGCCGCGCGAGGCGTTGTCCTTCTGCCGCCAAACTCGCAGCTTGAGGTTCAGGGAAGTTGAGGTTGTGGAACTCATGAAGGTTCGATCCTGATGAAATTGGCTCTCGGTCCCAAGCTCTGCTTGGGACCGCATATCCTGGAAGCTCCGCTTCCCCGCGTGCCGAACGACTCTGTGTTCCGCCTGAGACCTCACCTTGCGAAGCAGAGCTTCGAGGAGAGGCGTTCCCAAGCAGAGCTTGGGAACGAGTGGCTCAATTTAGTGCTTCGAGTTTTCCCTACTTGTAGTTCCGGACCTGCAGCGGGCAGAACTCGAAGTTGAGCGGCTCGACGTGCCGCTTCTCCTGCGTCCCCTCGCCGAGGTACTCCCAGGCGGCGACGTGAGCGAACTTCTCGTCGTCGCGTTTCGCTTCGTTGTCGGCGGTCTGGTGTTCCTCGCGGAAGTGCCCGCCCGCCGATTCCTCGCGGGCGAGGGCATCGCGGCACATCAGCTCCCCGAACTCCAGGAAGTCGGCCACGCGACCCCCCAGTTCCAGGCTCTGGTTCAGGTTCTCACCCACTCCCGGCACGTTGACGTTCCGCCAGAAGTCCTCGCGGAGCGCGGTGATCTTGCTGATCGCCGTATTGAGGCCCGCTGCGTTGCGGGACATCCCGCAGTAGTGCCACATGATCTGGCCGAGCTCGCGATGGTAGCTGTCAACCGACCGCTTGCCATCGATGCTGAGCAGGCGTTGCAGCCGCATGCGGGCCTCTTCGGCGACCTCGCGGAACCGGGGGTGAGCGTCCGTGACCTCGGGCAGCTTGCGAGACGCGAGGTGATTGCTCACCGTATAAGGCGCGATGAAGTACCCATCAGCCAGCCCCTGCATCAAGGCACTCGCTCCGAGTCGGTTGGCCCCGTGGTCGGAGAAGTTGGCCTCGCCCAGGACGAACATCCCGGGGATCGTACTCTCCAAATGGTAGTCGACCCACAGCCCGCCCATCGTGTAGTGGACCGCCGGGTAAATCCGCATTGGCGACTGGTACGGGTTCTCGTCGGTAATCTTCTGGTACATGTGGAACAGGTTGCCATACTTGCCGCGAATGGCGGCCTCGCCCTGTTGCTTGATCGCCTCACTGAAATCGAGGTAGACCGACAGCTTGCTACTGCCGACCCCGAATCCGGCGTCGCAGCGTTCCTTGGCCGCGCGGCTGGCGACATCGCGGGGGACCATGTTGCCATAGGCCGGGTAGCGCCGCTCCAGATAGTAATCGCGTTCGGCCTCGGGAATCTGGCCGGGGGCGCGGGCATCGTTGGCCTGCTTCGGCACCCAGACGCGGCCGTCGTTGCGGAGGCTCTCGCTCATCAACGTGAGCTTCGACTGGTAATCGCCAGTGACCGGAATACAGGTCGGGTGAATCTGCGTATAACACGGGTTGCCGAACAAGGCCCCGCGCTTGTGGGCCCGCCACGCAGCGGTGACGTTGCAGCCCTTGGCATTGGTCGAGAGATAGAAGACGTTGCCGTACCCGCCGGTGCAGAGCAAGACCGCATGGGCCGCGTGCGACTCGATCTTGCCGGTGGTCAGGTTGCGGCAGACGATGCCCCGCGCCATGCCATCGACGGTGACGAGATCGAGCATCTCACGCCGGGCATACATCGTCGCGTTGCCGCCCGCCACCTGCCGCATCAGTGACTGATAGGCTCCGATCAACAGCTGCTGCCCCGTCTGGCCGCGCGCGTAAAATGTCCGCGAGACCTGCGTCCCGCCGAAGGTGCGGTTGGCCAGCGTGCCGCCGTATTCGCGGGCGAACGGCACCCCTTGGGCCACGCACTGGTCGATGATGTTTTCGCTCAACTGCGCGAGGCGGTAGACGTTCGACTCTCGAGCGCGGAAGTCGCCGCCCTTGACCGTATCGACGAACAGCCGCCAGACCGAATCGCCGTCGTTGTGGTAGTTCTTCGCCGCGTTAATGCCGCCTTGGGCCGCGATGCTGTGAGCGCGACGCGGGGAGTCCTGGAAGCAAAACACCTTGACCTTGTAACCCATCTCGGCCAGCGAGGCGGCGGCTGCGGCCCCGGCCAGACCGGTCCCGACGACGATCACCTCGTACTTCTTCTTGCTGTTCGGGGCGATCAGCTTGATGTCCCGCTTCAGGTTGTCCCACTTCTGCTCGATGGGACCGCCGGGGACGCGGGAGTTCAGGAGAGCGGACGAGGCGGAGCTCATGGTCAGGTGACTCTCAAGGCGACGGGCGGTCGCGTGGGGACAGGTGTACGGGTGAGGAGCGAAGAGTGTCGTCTTTCGCTCCGCGAAAGACCGGCCTTTCGCGGAGCGAAAGGCGACACTCGCGTCAGTGGCTGCGACCGCTGTCCTCAAGGTGAGGGTTTGGAGACTGGATCGTTCTGCGTGCGAACAGGCAGCGTGACCTTGCCGGGGATCGGCTTCGTCAGATCATCGTGGCGACGACTCCGCTCACTGTCCCAGAACGAGAAGCTGCAAAACCCGAGGGCCACGAGGACCGCGAACACCTTGCCGAGGCACTTAATCGTCGGTGTGTACTTCGGATGGCTCAATCCCAGCGACTGGAAGGCACTGGCAAAGCCGTGCGAGACATGCAGCCCGACCACCAAGGCGGCGATCCCATAGATCAGCTTCCGCGAGGAGTCGCCCAGTATGCGAGCCGCCTTGGAGTAGGGGTCGGCGGCCCGCATGGCCTCCGTGGCGAAGACCTCGAACTTGAAGTCACACAGATGCACGATGATGTACGCAAAGATCAACGCCCCGGAGACGAACATCGTCGTGTCGGGAGCCATGCCGAGGAAATTGATCACTCGCCCAGGAATCTTCGTCTGCCGCATCGCGTAACCCCGGTCGCCGCGTGCCGCCCGGTTCTCGGCAGCTGTCGTGAACGCCAGATAGATGTGCAGCAGCATGGCCCCGAAGAGGCCAATCTCCGCCACAATCAAGAGGGCTTCATTCTTGTGCAGGGCGTCCGCATACGCGTTGTACGCCTTCGGCCCCGAGTACAACAGGATATTCCCGGCGAGATGCACCACCAGGAAGAAGCACAGGAATAACCCCGTGCCCCCCAAGACGAATTTCT
>JAYTFV010000309.1:0-21937 GCA_043734065.1 Planctomycetota bacterium | reverse complement strand
GGTCCGGCGACGCCAAAGCAGGAAACGGCACGAACAATACGTTCTACAATATGTTCCCGCTGGGGCATGCGTACTGGGGCATTTTGGACAACCTGTCTGGTCAAAACCTGATCGACTACTCGGCCCAGTTGGATTTGAAACCGACGAAGAAGCTCGGGGTGACGAGTGCGTATCACCTCTTCAATCTGGCCTCTTCCGGGGACCGAGTCTACAACGTCGCCGGTGCTCCGGTGGGGGCCCCCGGGCATGGGACCAACCTGGGGCAGGAGCTCGACACCTACGGGTACTATGCCTTCAACCCGAATTTCGACATCCAGATGGGATACTCGTGGTTCTGGTACGGCAGCGTCATCACGGGGCAGGCCGCCACACATCGGCAAGACGCCAGCCAAGCCTACATCCAGACGAGCCTGCGGTACTAGGCTCTGACGGGAACGATGCGTCTCCATGAAAAAGCCCAAGGGTTGCAACCCTTGGGCTCTCTCGTTGAACGTCCATCTTCAATGGGTCGACCACTACTTCGGCATCGGGAACACGAGCAGCGCGTCCTCGGCAAAGGACACCTCACCGGCCTTGCCGTTGAGCTTGTACTGGACCTTCAAGAGCTTGACGCTGCCCGGAGTCGGGTCGCCGCCGAAGCTGGTGTTGTAGCTCTCCGACGCCAATGTCAGCAGTGGCAGTTCCCCGACCTGCTTCTGGAGGATCTCCGTCACGTCCTTTTGCGTGGCGCCAGCGCCGTATTCCGCTTTGACGATCTCCAGCTTCACCTTTTCGAGACCGGCCTTCGCGAGCAATGCCTTGACCTCATCCCCACCGCCCTTGACCTTGGGGGCAATGGCCAACACTGCGTTCGTGGCATCGTCCTTCAACTCGGGAACCTGGATGGCGCTGACCGCCTGCTTCAGGGTCTCGACGCTCGGGTAGCGTTTGAGGACATCCAGCACCAGTTTCTTCTCCGCCGGTTGACGCGAGGCGTCGAACGCCTTCTGGCACATCTCGGCCCGCTGGGCTTCGGGAAGGACAAACTGCCGGGCGATGCGGATGTAACCGCGCAGAGCGCGAATCTGGTACTGGTTCCCGGGGGCTTTCGCGAGATCGAGCAGGACCGGAGCGGCGTCTTCGGTCATCCATTCACCGAGCAGGCGGCTGCTGATGTCCTGGAGCAGGGGGTCTTTGCTGTTGGCGGCAGCGCCCAGTGTGGCGAGGGCTTTTGTGCCGCCCATGGCTCCCAGGATGTCGAGTAAGACTCCCTTCGTGGCGACCGTCTTGGCTTGCTCGATCGCCGTGGTCAGTTCGGCGGCACAGGCTTCCCGGTCGGGCATGCGGATACTCGCGGCTTTGAGAGCCTTCTGGGCCACGGCGGCATCTTCGGGATGCTGAGGGGCGACGACCTGCGAGATCAGTGCGGACAAGTTCTTGAGATCCACCGTCTCACCCAGCGCGATCAACGCCGCACTCCGCACCGCGGGATCGGCATGCGTCAGTGCCTTCTGCAACTGGGGAGTCGCGCTGATGCGACGGCTTCCGACCAGTTGAAGCAGCAGGGGGTAAGTGGCCCCTTTCGCCTCCGGAAGGAGGGCGACAATCTGGGTGTCGATCTTGTCCCCCGACAGATTGGCGAGCGTGGTCTTCGCGGCCTGGGCGAGGTCGGCTTCGGGCTCAATTGCGATCTGCAACAGCGCGGGGAGGCACGACGCATCACCCACTCGTCCAAGGGCGTCGATCGCTGACAATCGCACCATGGCTGGACCCTTCTCGGCGGCCTTCAACACAGCCACCAGGACAACCGTCTGGGGGCGATCGGCCATCGCCTGGATGATGAGGGCGGCGCGTTCCGGGGACGCGGTCCCGAGTTCGGTCGCCAGAGCCTTGTCGACTTCGGTGCCGGGGATCTCGCGAGCGGTCATCAGGGCCACGTTGAGCAGGACTTTATTGGGCGATTTGAGATGCTCCAGCAGCAACGGGAGACCGTCCGCCTTTCGAGCCAGGATGGCTCCGCGAGTCGCCTCGACGATCCGCTGCATCGGGACTTCGGCCTTGCGAACCTGATCGTAGATCGCCGCTGCATCAGCGGACTTGCCATCGGCCAGCAGTCGCTCGGCACACAGCACGCAGCCTTCGGCCACACCCGTGCGGGTTTCCGCCGGTCCGGTGGCGAGAGCCTTGGTGAGCAATTCCGTCGCGGAGGCGTTGCCGATCCGTCCGAGGGCCACAGCTGCGGCGATGGCGACTTCGGTGTCTTTGTCTTGCAGGCGTTTGGCGAGCGCCTCGACGGAACCGGCATCCCGGCGGACGCCGATCGAGTTAATCATGCCGATCAGCAGTCGGCCTTGAAGAGTTTCGGAAGCGGACCGCAAGGCGGCATCGGCGTCGGGACCCGGGATGGCCTCCAGCGCGGTCCGCGCCCACGAGGACAACTGCTCATCGGGCAGTAGCTTGGCCAGATCGGGCACCGCAGCACTCGAGCCGTGGATGGCCAGTTGCTTGCAGGCGATGGCCTTCTCCCCGCCGGGGGCTGTTGAGCGGAGGACGGCGAGCAGTTCCTGCTCCTTGGTGGCGGAGACGTTCGGATCGTCAGCGGCCCACGCAGAGGCACCGGCCAGTGCGGCGAGGAGAAACAGTGAGTGAAGAGTGAGTCGAGTGATCGACATATGAGCGGTCCTATGATATGGAGGACGGTGTGATGGGGAATTGTCGCCTTTCGCTCCGCGAAAGGGCGTCCTTTCGCGGAGCGAAAGGCGACACTGATGGCACGGCAGAGCCTTACAGCCGCCACGGCTCGCGGAGGGCTTCGGAGCGGAGGCGGTTGGCCTGCTCGTCATTCACGAACTCGTTCTTCGTGTTGTCGTACTTCACGGTCCGGCCCAGGTGCAGCGCGACGTTGGCTGCGTGGCAGGCGATGTGCGCGTTGCAGGCGGCGTCGGCGTTCCCCTTCGGCTTGCTGCGCGTCTTCACGCAGTTGAGGAAATCGCGGACATGGTACGTCGCTGGGTAGCCGCCGATCTCGGCGACCTCCCGTCCCGCCAGCAGTTCCGGCGAACTCAACACCAGCTTGCCGCTGTCACCGGCCTCGACCCAGCCGGTCTCGCCTTCGAACCGCACCGGGCACGAGCCGAGCGGAATCCAACCGGTCTCGCGGAAGATCAACTCACAGCCGTTCTCATAGCGGGCGACGAGGTGCCCGTCCTTCGGAGCGTTGTATTCGACCGGCGGTGCGCAGTCGCCGACCGCCCACTGGCACAGGTCGACGCAGTGCGAACCCCACTCCAACACGCCGCCGCCGACCAGTCCCCCGCCTTTCTCAAAGTTGAATCCATCGAGCAGCTTCGCGTTGAACGGACGCCACGCCGCGGGGCCGAGGTACATGTCCCAATCGACGACGTTCTTATCAGGAGCGGGTTCCGGCACCAGCCAGCCGCTCATCATGGCCTGCATCCCCGCCGGGTGGGCGAAGACCTTCTTGATTTTGCCGAGCCGGCCGGTGCGGGCCAGTTCGCAGGCAAATGCGAAGTGCGGCAGGTTGCGACGCTGGGTTCCGGCCTGGAACACACGGCCCGTACGGCGCATCGTCTCGGCCAGGATCAGGCTCTGCGAGATGTTCTTGGTGACTGGCTTCTCGCAGTACATGTCCTTCCCGGCCCGCGCGGCATTCATGGCCATCGTGCAGTGCCAGTTCGGCCCCGTGGCGATCAGCACCGCATCGATGTCCTTGCGGTCCAGCAACTCGCGGAAGTCGCGGTGCATCGAACAATTCTCGTTGCCGTACTTCGTGTCAGCGATCTTCTTGACCGCCACCCGTCGAGTTTCCTTCACATCGCAGACGGCCACGAACTGCACGTCCGGCTGTTCCAGGAAGCAGCCCAGGTCATATGTCCCCCGGTTCCCGATCCCAATCCCACCGACCACCACCCGCTCGCTGGGAGCCACCGCTCCGTCCAGCCCGAGAGCCGAACTCGGGATGATCATCGGAGCGACAGAAGCAGCCCCCGCGACTGCCAGAGTCGCCTTGAAAAAGTGACGCCGAGAAACCCGCTTTGCCTGCTTCGACATGACCACTCTCCTGAATGAGATGACCGCTGGACCGAAAGGACATCGCCGATCGAAGAATCAAGCGACTGCCGATGTGTTGATACGATACTCGTGATGTTTGCCGATTTCCAGACAGAGCGGAACAGAGTCGTAGGGGGGGCTCCGCGCTCCGCTTTGAAGACTTCGCGTCGCGGCTCAACGATTTATCTACTTTGCGGACGGAGTGGGCGACGTTTCGGCGTCGTTCTTGGAACTTTCAGTGTAGCGTTCCAGTAGGCGGTAGAGCCGGCGGCGGTGGATGCCGAGCGCACGGGCGGCACGGGCTTTGTTGCCCTGGCAGTTCTTGAGTACCTCTAATACGTGGGCTCGCTCCATCGCATCGAGTCCGGTGTGAGGGGCTGCCACGGAGGACGATGCGGTGGTGGAGCGACTCGGTTGGGGTGTGGTGTGATTCCGCAGGGGCGAGGTGCCTAGCACATCACGCGGCAGGTCGTTGATCGTGACGAGTTGCTCATCGGCCAGGATCGTGGCCCGCTCGATGACGTTACTCAGTTGGCGGACGTTGCCAGGCCAGTGGTACTTTTCCAGAGCAGCTCGCGCGTCGTCGGTGATCTGCCACTCCTGGGGGAGAAAGTGCTGGATCAGCAGCGAGATGTCATCGGCCCGCTCGCGGAGCGTGGGAAGTACCAGCGACATCACATTGATGCGGTAAAACAGATCTTCGCGAAACCGGCCCTTTCGAACTTCATCTTCGAGGTCGCGGTTCGTGGCGGCGATGATCCGCACGTTGACGCGGCGTTCGAAGGCCGACCCGACCCGCCGCATCGACCCGTCCTCCAAGACCCGTAACAACTTCGGCTGGAGCGAGCCGGGGAGTTCGCCGATCTCGTCGATGAACAGCGAGCCGCCGTCGGCCACCTCGAACAGTCCCGGCTTGTTGCCGATGGCTCCGGTGAACGATCCTTTCTCATGACCGAAGAGTTCGCTCTCGACCAGTTGCTCGGGCAGGGCCGCACAGTTGATCGTCACGAACGGCTTGTCGGCCCGCAGGCTGGCCTTCTGAATCGCCCGCGCCATCAGTTCCTTGCCGGTGCCGCTCTCGCCCTGAATGAGGACCGTCTTGTCGGTCGGACCCACCCGCTCGATCAGGCGGAATAACTCCCGCATCGGGTCCGATTCGCCCACCATGCGGGACGCGGGACGAACCAGCTCGATGATCGTTTTGAGATTGGCGTTCTCCCGCTTCAGCCTCCCGCGATCCGCAGCCTGGCGACAGCGATGCTCCAGTTCCGACAGTGGAAACGGCTTTGTCAAATAGTCGCAGGCCCCGAGCTTCATCGCCTCCACGGCGGTCGGCACGGTGGCCTGACCGGTGAGGATGATGACCTCAGACTCGTGGCCATCCGACTTCAGCCGCTGCAACAATTCCAACCCGGAGAGGCCCGGCATGTTCATATCGGCCAGAACCACATCGAACTGCTGGCGTTGGCAATGCTGGAGAGCGGCCTGGGCATTGGCTGCGGACTGGACGCGGTGCCCCTTGCGCTTCATCCATTCGGTCGCCATCTCCCGGAATTGGTTGTCGTCCTCGACGATGAGCAGATCGATGGAAGTTTCAAGGGCCATGATCGACTCCGACACACACTGTCTCCCCGCAGGCTGGCTGGATGGGAGCTAGCCAGTCCACGGAGAGAACCACACATCTGACACTCACATGCAACTGGTGAACTCCGTCTTCTGTGATCCTACTACTTGGCAGCTGCCGGAGCCGGAGCGGGGGCCGCAGGCTCAAGCGGGGGCAGAGGCTGGGGAGCCTCAATCTTGAGGGCCTTCATCAGGGCCTTCATCTCGGCATTCGCCTTGTCCAGATCGGCGTGCATTTTGACGCAGGTGGATCTGATTTTCACCCCTTCGGCGGTGTCCTTGGCCAACTCCTTGTCGAGATTGTCACACTGCATGAGCACCTTCTTGTGAAGCTCTGCGATGTTGGCGATGGCTGCCTGGACATCCTTGTTGTCAGGGTTCGCCTTCTTCAGCACGACGACCGACTTCTCGACAGTCGCCAGATTCTGCCGGACAGCGGTCACGTGTTCCTGGGCCTGCGGTGCGGGCACGACTTCTTGTGTCTGCCCATAGTAGTGCAAGCTGCGAACGTTGTCCTGGGCATGGCTCTGAGCTCTCTCTCCGACCCAGAAGTTGTAGTCCTCTCCTCGCATCTTGGACCCGGCGTCTCGTGGTGCGTCGGCGATCGCATAGGCGACCCAGCCCAGGCTGAACAGGGCAGCTAGTGACAATATTGAACAGTAAATGATCTTCATGGCACTTCTCCGAATGGCGAACGGATAGTGTTCGCCGGGACATTGTGGAATCTCTCCGACGCAGGGTGAGTCGGAGGCGACGAGCGCAAACAATAGGGGGCGACAACTCAGGACACACTCTGGATGGCCACGGGGCGACGCCGGGACTCGTTTGACATGGGGAGAGTGATCGTCAGCGATCCGTCCTCGTTCCAGACAGGCGAGGGGTGATGCACGGAACATGCCAGTTGCCCACAATTTCTGACTGGCCAGTTCCTGGTCGATGAAAAACACGAGGGGAGTGCTGTTTGGCGGGCAGCCAGGTGCGGGTGTTCTGGGCCAGCGATCACGGCAACGCACTTTGTGAAGTGGGGCAACTCTTCTCTGACTGAAAACTGAAAACTGACGACTGAAAACTCACCCAATGTGAAACAGTGCGTTGCCGTCGCCAGCGATGAGTCGAGGTGACAAAATGGCGCGCATTGTGCGATAACGTGCTGGCGTAGAAGTTGCACTGTCCTCTCAGGGTTCCGATTCATGCTGCCCGACCCGAGCCGACAGATGCCCGGCCCCCTGAAATCCGAGGCCCTGCAGCGGATTGTCGAATCGCTCCCGACCGGGACCATTGTGGTCGATCGCGCGGGTCAGATCGTGATGCTCAATCGCCAAGTCGAGGAATGGTTCGGCTATGACCGCCAGGAAATCCTCGGGCGGTTGGTTGAATGCCTGATCCCCGAGCGGTTCCTCCCCCACCATCCGCAATATCGTGACGAGTATTTCGCCGCCCCCCGCGTACGCCCCATGGGGGTCAACCGCAACCTGTATGCCCGGCGAAAGGACGGCAGCGAATTCCCGTGTGACATCTCGCTGCATCCGCTGCCGCTGGCCAATGGATTGCATGTCATGGTCCACATGCTGGACGCCACGCCGCGTCACCAGTCGGAAGCCCGCCATCGGCACGAAGAATCGCTGCGCCGCATGTACTTCATGGTCGAGAACCTGCCCGCCGGGGCCGCCTATGTCTCGCTCGACACTCAGGAACTGCTCGTCAACCAGATGTTCCAGGAGATCACCGGCTACAGCCAGGAGGAATTGAGCGATCTGTCCCTCGCCTTTGAACTGCTCTTTCGGGAGCGAGTGGCCGAGGTCCAGCAACAACATGCGGAGGACCGGTCAGCGGGATTTCCGATGCCGCGCGTGCTGCTGGTCGATCGAAAAGACGGCAAGCAGGCGTGGGTGGAGATGGCCTCCTATCGCTACGATGACCACGAGGTGTGGCTGTGGCACGACATCACCGATCGGCTGGCCACGCAGGAGCGACTGGTGCAGTCGGAGCGGCTGGCGGCGATCGGCGAGATGATGACCGGGTTGGCCCATGAAAGCCGGAACGCGCTGCAACGGGCCCAGGCGGCGCTGGACATGCTCGAACTCGATCTCGATCAGCGTCCCGACCTGCGGACTTTCTCGCGACGGGCCATGTCGGCGATCGATGAGTTGCAGCGGCTCTACGAAGAGGTCCGCCAATATGCCGCCCCCCTCCAGCTCGAACGGCATGAGACCAACCTGGAAGAGGTTTGCCAGGAAGTCTGGGATCAGGTGCAGCAGATCCACCGCGACAAGCAGATCACGTTCACCACGCACTTGGATCAAGCTGCCCGGACCATTCACGTCGACAGCCACCGCGTGCTGCAGGTGTTCCGCAACATTCTGGAAAACGCCATCGCGGTTCTCCCGGAACAGGGCGGGACAATCGATGTGGCTTCCGAGATCGTGACCGACGACGGGACTGCGTGGGTTGAAGTCGCCATTCAGGACAACGGCCCCGGCATGAACGCCGAACAACAGCGCCGCGTCTTCGAACCGTTCTATACCACCAAGACTCGCGGCACCGGCCTGGGGATGGCGATCGTCCGCCGCATCATGCAGGCCCATGGCGGGACCGCCAGCGTCGGATCACCGGCCCGGGGAGCACAGATTATTCTGCGATTCCCGAAGTCGCAGACATCGTGATCGCCGAAGGTGACATCTGGCGGACCGCTGACAATCTGACACGGAAACGCACTGTTTCGCAGTGCGTTGATTTTCAGTCGTCAGTCATCCGTTTTCAGCCAGAGAAGAGTGGCCCAACTTCACAAAGTGCGTTGCCTTTGAGGCGATCCGGGGACTACTTCACGTCGAGCAACTCCACGATAAAATGCAGCGTCGCTTGCGGTGGGATGTCCGGGGGGGATCCCCACTCGCCGTAGCCGAGTTTGCTTGGGATTTGGAGTTCGATCATCCCGCCGATGCCGACCAATTGCAGCCCCTCGGTCCAGCCGGGGATGACGGCATTCAGGCGAAACGAGATCGGTCCGCGGGCATAGGAGCTGTCGAACACCTGGCGGTTGTCGAGCCAGCCGTGGTAATGGACCTTGACGCTCTGAGTCGAGAGGGGCCGGGCTCCGTTCGAGGCGCGCAGCATGCGGTATTTCAGCCCGGAAGGCGTGGTCGTGAAGGTCGCCGGGGCGTTCTCATCACACTTTCCCACCCTCGGAGGGAGTTTGGGAAGTTTCAAATGCGCGGGCGGTGGAGCCTGCGGCTGGGAACAACCAAGCATGACGACCAGCAGACCGAGCATCATCACTCGGATGAGCATTTGCAAAACCATGGAACACCACCATTAAGGAACATGAAGGAATGTTGCGTGACGCGAGCCGGGCCGGGAGACCAGTCATGTGACAGCCTGCATGTGGCTGCTGCTCCGCCCCCGCAGAAGCTGCCTGAAGGCGGAATGCTCTCGGTTGAAACGAGGTCGAAACCCGAACTGCTCGGACTATTCCTCGATCTCCCAGCGAGTGTTGAAGATCTCCCCGGTCACGATCTCCTCCGAGAATCCGGTCTTCTTGTCCGCCCGGAATCGCAGCACGGCGGCATCGCCTAGGCGGGGGTAGAGCTGGGCGTTGGAGGCTTTGAAGTCTTTCTCGTGGAAGCTGTGGCCGGTGTTCAACACCACGTACTTTCTGGGGTTCAGCGGGTTCGGGAAGATCAGGGCCACGCTGTGCAGGTCGGGATTGTAGCTGGTGTCGTTGAAGATCACGGCCTGTTTGGTCCAGTCGAGCGGGAGCTTCGCGATCACGCGGGCCAGAACGGCGTTCGAGCCGGGGTCGCCGAACAGTACGAGGTGGTGGTTCTGGATCAATTCATCCGTGACAGCTGTGTCTTCAACAGTGCGGGCGTGGCCGCGCATCCACTGATCGAACTCTTTCTGGAAGCGATCCAGGTTCCAATCGGCGTAGGCCTGGTGACTTTTCGACCACGGGGTGCCGGTGCCGCGCACGCAGAGGAATGATTGTGCGAAGGCGTCGTCAATCGGGCCTTGGAGGTTGTGCCGCTTGCGAGGCTCGGTCGGTTCCGCGAACGCCAGCGAGTCGTCGTAATCGAGCAGTTGCCAGGCGTCGTTCTCCTTGACGAAGTACACCTCGGGGAGGCGACCGGACGCGGCCTCGGTGAGGGGGAAGCCAGCGCTGTCGTCGATGGAGAGCTTGTCGGCGATCGTGCGCGAGACGCTCAGGGCGTTGACGTTCTCGGTGTCGAGGTGCAGGGTGTCGTCCCCCTCCATCTCCGATTCCACGATCGACTCTGCATAGGGGACCGTCTGCTCCTCGATCCGCAGCCAGTCACACTCGTTGTACTTAACAGTGCAGGTGACGAACCGCACCTTGCGGCGGTCGGTCGAATCGGGGAGGCCACGTTTCGCGTTGGCTTCGTGGAAGGCCATGAAGGCCGCCTGGCTCGCGTCTTCGAACTTGTGACCCATCTTCGGACCGACGATGACCTCGACCGGCACGTTGAGTGTCTTCGCGATGTCGCGCATTGTGGTACTCGCGGCGAGTTGCGGATCGAGCTCCCCGCCATAGGTCACGAGTGGGACGTTGGCCAGGTTCATCGCATAGTTGGTAGTGTCATAGATGCGGAGCGTGCGGTCCTGAAACGACGGGAGTTCCTGCTCGACCTTCTGGTACTTGTAGAAGTCGACAAAGCCCGCTCCCGGCCCGACTGAGCACCACTTCGCCGGATAGTGCAGACCCAGGTGCCACGCCCCCGCTCCGCCCATCGAGAATCCCCACAGCACGATGCGGCGTTCGTCGACCCGGTAACGAACGATGACATCTTGCAGCGCCTCGAAGACATCGGTCTCACCCGCATAACGGTAAGCGTTGTTGCCGCGTCCGAAGACATCCAGCTTGAGGTACGACTGACCCGCCGGGGCCGGTTTGCCTTCGTGCTGGCTTAAAAACGGGACTTCGCTCTGCTCGCCCCGGCCATGCAGTTCAATATAAAGCGGAAGCCGAGCGGAGCCTTTCTCGGTGTAGCCAGCGGGGAGGGTCAGCGCGTAAGGCTGAACCGTGCCGTCGACACTCGATCGATAGCCGAGTACGGTCCGACCAGGCGACTGGCCCCAAGTTGGGTGGCCAGCCGTCAGGGCGTCGATCCGCTGCTTCGAAACGGCCAAAATCGCGCGGGCCTGAGCTGTCGAGTTCTTCTTGGTCAGCTCCTCGAATCGCAGCGACCGGTCAACCGCCTCGATCCCGATTTCGGCATCGGCCAGCTGCCGCACATCCGGTTTCTCCGATTGCAGCGATTTGACAGCCGCCCGCAGGCTGGCGATCTCGTGGATGAGTTCGGCTCGGACCTCCGCTGTCAGCGGAACTGGAGCGGGTGGATCAGCCGCGAGGGCAGGCAGGCTCCAGAGCAGCGAGCCCAGAGAAGCGATCAAAAGCGAGCGAATCATCGAGTGGTCCTGGCATCGAGCGTGCTGGCAGAGTTCCCTCGAGTCGGCCCATCCCGAACGAAGGACCACATGCAAGAGGGATACTCCCAGATCATCGTAGGCCGGTGACAGTCGAGCAAGCGGACTCCGGATATTCCGAATGTAACCACGAGTTCGATCAGTCAAAGTCGTCCGGGGCAGATTCTTTTTGACAGTGCTTCCACAGCGACCTAACTTCAAGTGTGTTCGCCAACGACGAACGGGACGCGGCGGGATGACCTCCCCGTTGGCCTTCTTCCCCAGAGGCCGATCAGCGACCGGCGACGAGCGAATACGAAAGAAACATCCGGAGCGCGGCAAGGAAAAGCTGGGAAGCTTTGAGGGGACCTTGCCGCGCTTTTTTTATTTCTATTGGCTTGTGATGAGCGAACAGTATCCACTGTGCGAGTCGGAGAACTGATTCACATTGGCGAACGAGAGACAACGTGTCCTCCGTGAAGCCAAGCGGGCTGGCCCTGAACCACGACTTCGGAACGGAATAGACTTCCAGCGACCCAGAGTGAGTCGTAGCCGCCCCTCGCCAGAGGGCGGGCACGCCAGCCAATTCGCCCACGTTCTGGCGAAACGTGGCTACGAAGGAATGTCTCACTTCCGCGAGTGTGAAGTATCAATTCCGTTCTACAACCCGAAGGCGGAGGTCCCGCCTTTGCGCTTCTTGTTCACTTTGTTGTGTGAGTAGAGCCCTTCGAGAACCAACTCGGCGATGGCGACCTGGAGTTCGCTACCAGCGGGAGAACGAGCGATTTCGGGTTCCCATTCGGTGGCCAGGGTCTCGACCTGTTTGCGGAAACCTTTGATCGAGTCGATCTCTTTCAAGAACGCTTCGGGCCGCACGGCGTCGCCGATCTCCAGCTTCTTCCCGGCGTTGAAGAACTCGACGACCGAGGCGAATGTCTTCGGGGAAAGCCGCAGGTCAAAGATATTCTTGATCGCCTCTTCGACGAGGTGGGTGAGGAAGACATCCTCTTCGCCTGACTCATCTGCCAGGGCGAGTTCGATCTTGCCGCGCGACCCAGCGGCGAGGGCGGTGAGGTCGACGGGGCGGGCGACGACTTCGGTCTGGCCCTGCAAGATGCCGCGACGTTCGGCGTTCGAGAGGACGTTCTCGTAGTTGGCGACCGACATGCGGACGCTGACGCCGCTGGCCTGGTTGACGTGCGGGCTGACGCGGGCCAGTCGGCTGGCCTCTTCGACGATCTCCTTCATGAATCGGGGCGAGTGGACGCGGACACCAGCGGGGCGGTCGGCGACGGCGTTCTCCTCCATGATCTGCACGCCGAGTTCGCGGCTCACCGGGTAGTGCGTGCGAATCACCGAGCCGATGCGGTCCTTCAGCGGCGTCACGATGCGTCCGCGGTTGGTGTAGTCCTCCGGATTGGCCGAGAAGACCAGACACAGATCCAGCGGCAGCCGCACGCTGAACCCGCGAATCTGGATGTCGCGCTCCTCCAGCACATTGAACAGCCCGACCTGAATCTTCGGGGCGAGATCGGGCAACTCGTTGATGCAGAAGATGCCGCGATGGCTGCGCGGGATCAGCCCGAAGTGCATCACGTCCTCGTTGGAGAGTTCCTTGCCCCCCGCATGCTTGATGAGGTCGATCTCCCCGATCAGGTCGGCAATCGTCACGTCCGGCGTGGCCAGCTTCTCGTGGTAGCGATCCTCGCGGCCCACCCACTCAATCGGCGTGTCGTCGCCGTGGGCGATGATGCGGTCGCGGGCCTTCTTCGACAGCGGGGCGAAGGGGTCATCGTGAATCTCCGACCCGGCGACGATCGGCAACCACTCATCGAGCAGAGCGGGGAGCATTCGCAGCATGCGGGTCTTCCCCTGCCCGCGCAGACCGAGAAACAGCATGTCATGCTGCGACAGCACCGCGTTGATGATCTGTGGAATCACCGTCTCCTCGTATCCGAGGATGCCGGGGAAGAGCGGCTGTCCCGCGCGGAGCCGCGCGACGAGGTTCTCCCGCAGTTCCTGCTTCACCGGGCGGGAGCGGTAGCCACTGGATTTGAGGTCACGCAGAGTCTGGGGGCGGTTGGTCATACGGGGCATCTTACCGGAAGCGAAGCGTCAGCGGCATGGCATTGGAGGCCACCGTTCCGTGGACACAGCATCTCAAAGCAGGATTGACCCACTCGACATGGACTACCGCGTAAACACTGACGGCCCAGAGCGACCGCCAACGGCACTCGGCGGCTTCGGCACAATCGGATCGTTCCGTACTTTACTCACAATCTGGCGCATGCACAGCAGAGTTCATCTGACCGCCTGATTCACCACGTTTTCGTTCAGTTCTCGCTACTTCGCTGGCCGAGATTTGGATTGCATGTAATGCCATGTTTGTTCGAGGTGGTCGACGGAGTCGGCCTTGCCACATGGCAGAACTCACACGTCACGGAGGATTTGGAAATGCGTTCTCACTTCGCTTTTCGTTTGGTGATGATCGTCGCGTGCCTCATTGCCAACTGCGGTTGCACTCACGTGCAACTTCAAAAGAACTTCAATCGGCAAGCCAAAACCGTTTCAGACCTCTACGAAGAGCAAGTCTTGGACAACTTGGCGATGTTTGTATGCAATCCGTACTCCACTCCATTCTTTTCTACAGCAACTACCGGCGCGAACAATGTCAATGATTCGGGAATGTTATCGCTTTCGATGTTCGCCGGACATTTTGGGAACAACTTGTCTGCAAATGGCAGTCGGGGCCTGATGCAGTCTTGGACGCTCACCCCGATCCCGGATCCGGAGCGGATCAAATTGATGCAGTGCGCCTATCAGCACGCGGTCGGCTTGCCGATTGACAATTGCAATAAGTGCTGCGATCTCGAAAGGGACTGGAACGGAATGGATGGCACTCAATCCATCAATGTCGTTGATCCAAAAACCGGTGAGTTAATCCTCGATCCAAAGACCGGCGAACCACTCCTCGACAAACTAACCGGTTACCCGTTCGTTGACTGTCCAGTTTGCAAAATGAATCGGATTACGAAATCGAGGGCGTGTCCCAAGTGCGAGAACGTTAACAACCCGGACTCGGATCCCCTTAGCGACGACGATATGGTCTATATGCCGACTGTGCTGACCGATCCGCGGACGAGCGAACCTTACGAGTACGACGTAGACACGGGCGATGTCACCATTCCGAAGCAAGAGTGCCAAGATCCGTGTGGAATCACCTGCGGTTGGGTTCAGTCTTCAAACTGCTGGCGCGATGTCCCCAAATGTTGTTGTCAGAAGTATGGATACCATTGTGGAACTTACGTTTGGGTCGATCCCTGCCATCAGCGCGATTTCTCGAAACTTGTCCTGAAGATTGTCGAATATGCACAAGGGACAAAGGCAACGGTGCCTAGTGATCCAACCAAACAAGTGACATTCTACTTCGACAAGGATGGTCTGCCCGCCGATGTCGATACCCATGCGACGGCTGTGACCGCGATTGTCAGAAGCGACAAAAGCCTGGATGACATTCAGCAAGAATTGAATTTGGGCCCTTCAAAGGCCGCCTCCAAGGAGGTGGCAAAGATGGAAGACCACCTGAAAGAATTCAGTCACATGGGTGACGTTACGCTCAAGAATCGACAAACGATTGAGAATCTGCTCAACCGCGTTGAAAATATCGTTCCGTCATCCGGTGCGCCGAAGTCCTATGACAAGATGGACCTTAACGAGTTAAAGTCGCAGCGGGATGAGGCGAGGACGAAGATGAAATCGCGAATCGCATCGTTGAAACGGCAACAATTGGAACGGCCAAATGCTGGTCGAAAAAACACGATCCAGAAGGCGCCGCGGCGAGAATTCGGCCCCCCCACGCAATACTTCGGCGGTGGAATTCTTCAATTGCGGCAGCAACTGAACACTGTCACACCACCTCACAACTGACGAGTGGGCGATTCCATGACACGATGAGGACTGGCACGGCCAATTGATGAAAATGGCCGTGCCTTCCTCATTGATCTTTGGGATCGGGGGACGACAAAGTGACGTAGGGTTGGACAAGCTCGTTTTGGAGCGATGGCCCACCCTCCGGCGACAACATTGTCACTTCGCGACCGGCAACCCGGCTTCAGTCCACCCGCGCCAGCCGCCGTCCATCGAGAGGACGTTCGTGTAGCCCATCTTTTGGAGGTTGTCGGCGGCGAGGGCGGAGCGGTAGCCGCCGCCGCAGTAGAGGATCAGCTCTTGGGCGGGGTCGGGGATTTTGGCTTCGATGTCGCGCTCGATCACTCCTTTGCCGAGGTGGATCGCGCCGGGGATGTGCCCCTTGGCGAACTCGCTCTCCTCGCGGACATCGACGAGCGTCAGCGACTCACCGGCTGACTGGCGACGAGTGACATCGGCAATGGTGCATTCGCGGATGCGGGTCTTGGCATCGGTGACGATCTTGAGGAAGCCGGGGGCGTGTTTGGGCATGTAGGGGAAGGGGAGGAGGAGGGAGGGGAGGAGGCGGGAGGACTTTTGAATCTTCTCGATCAGATCATGAAGTCAGTCTTCTGGCCCAGGATGCGGTCGACCAGATCCTGCGGCAGGTCGATGGCTGCGGAAGTTGACTCGTCCATGTCGCTCGGATTGATCCCGCAATACTGCGACCACGGCCCCAGGTGACGCCACCGCCCGGCCCGCTTGGGTTCGCCGGGCATCACGGGCGTCGTGCAGCGGTTGCAACTGATGGTCGAGTACCCCTGGTCGTGCAGGGGATTGACGATCACCTGGTGCTTCGCGATGTAGGCGGCCATCTGCGGGTCGGTGAGGTTCGCCAGCGGGTTCAGCCGGACGGTGTTCATCTCCGGGTCGACGGCGATGATCGGGCAGTGGCCCCGGCGGCCCCCATCCGAGCGACGCAGGCTGCTGATCAGGCAGTCGTACTTCCCCTTCTGGGTGAGCAGGGGTTCGTTCTTGCGCATGTGGCAGCACTGCTTCTGGCCCTCGACGGTGAGGTACAGAATTCCCATTTCGGCGGTCTGCTGCTCCATCGTCTTCTCGGGATGGAGTGTGTGAACGGTGAGCCCGTACTCGGCGGCAATGCGATCGCGGGTCGTAAGGGTCTCCTGAAAGTTGACGCCGGTGTCGACGAACAGCACGGGGACCGGGAGCTTGAGCCGCGAGGCCATGTGGCACACGACGCTGCCCGACATCTGCATGGCCGAGATGATGGCCAGCCGGTTTCCGAATGTTTCCCAGGCCCAGCGCAACAGGTCGTCCGGCGACCATTCGTCCATGGAGTGGTTGAGTGCTTGCAGTCGGGCTTGGGACAAACGCGCCATCGGGACGAGTCGCTTCTGGGGTCTGAAGGGGCAGGGTGGCACGGGACCAACCCTCCCTCCGGGGAAGTGTTGTGTGATCCCGAGTGGGCATGATTGCGAGCCCAGCCGATTTTGGCAATTGGGAGTCGAGGGGGAGAGGCGGTCAGCGGTCAGCTTGCAGCGGTCAGCGAGAAGGGGACAGCCGGCCACGACACAGTTCCCCGTGGGGGTTGTGAGGCTGAGGCATTGAGAGAGTGGGGAATGCTCCACTTCGCAAAGCTTTCGCGTCGCAGCTCAATGGGATCGATCCTGAATTCGCCAGGAAATCGATCGTCACTGGCAAACGGGCTCCGCGGCAGGGGCGGAGTCTTCGTTGTATTCCGGACTATCGTAGCAATCAGTTCCACAGCGAAACTCCGGGGAACCCTCACGCTGGCCCGGTTGAATTCTGAAGGAATGAATCCCTCGTTTGACCCGGCCCGACCTCAACATAGGGTTCAAAGAGGTTGCTGATTCTGGCAATCTCAGGTCGTTATGCGACGAGGTTTCCATGCACGCACTCCCACTTCAGCAGCCCGCTCCACATCGGAAGGGGGCCATTCTGGTTCTGGCCGCCGTACTGATGATCTTCGTGTTCGCGTTTGTCGCGTTCACGGTCGATATCGGATATATGACGCTCACCAAGGGGGAGCTGCAGAATGCCGCCGATTCCGCGGCGCTGGCGGGAGTCATCAGTCTGGGGGACGGCGAAGCGGCGGCCCGGTTGACGGCTGAGAGTTTCGCAGCTCAGCATCGAGCGGCGGGGTCGCCCGTGGTGGTTCCCGATGCCGATGTGTTGATTGGCCGGTTCGATTTCGTCAACAAGACGTTTGTCGTGACCACCTCGGGGCAGAACGCCGTGCGGGTCTTCACGCGAGTGACTGACAAGCCGTTCTTCTTTGCCCCGGTGATTGGGCAGAACAAGTTTAATTCCAGCGCCCACGCCACCGCGATGCTCAACCCACGCGACATCGTCTTCGTGGTCGACACCAGTGGGTCGATGAACGACGACACCGAGCCGCAGTGGGCCACCCGGACGATCAACGGGATCTATGGGGGTTCCGGCTATCCCAACGTCGCCTCGCCGCTGATCCAGGATCTGTACACCGATTTCGGCTTCGGCACCTATCCGGGGACACTGCAATATATCGGCCAGCCTCTGGGTGTTCCCCAGGATGCTTATGCCTATGCGGAAATGACCATGGACAAAGGGCCGCTGGCCGCTAAGACGATCGCGGCCCAATATCGCATCGCTAAGACCGACAGTGAAATGACACGGCGGGTCAAAGCCTACAGTTGGATCATCGACAACCAGATTGCAGTGTTGATGCCCACGGCCAAGCCGACTCCGAATTCGACGACGAACTATGGGTATTGGGAGAAGTACATCGACTACGTGATGTACTGCCCGGCTGTGGGAATTGCACCGCCGCCGCCCCCGCCGGTGGCTCCTCCCGTCGGTGGTGGTGGTGGCGGTGGAGGTGGCGGTCCTCCTCCTCCACCCCCCCCGCCTCCTCCTCCGGAGCCCCCCCTGGGTCGGTATGTTCCCCATCCGGGAGCCTCTTCGTCCCAGGTCGCGGCCCGAGTTCCACGGCGTCAGCCCCGGATCGCTGCCAGCTACGGTCTGGCCACTCCCCTCATCACATCCGTGGCGGGATTGGTGTCGGGGTATACCCCTTACACCACCAGCGGCGCGTTGCCCGGTGTGCCACGACTCGGCAGCTCGGCTCAGGTCTGGTTGCCTCCTAGCCAGGATGGAGACAACTTCTGGGGCTACAACAATCCCAACAAGTTCACGTTCTCCAACCCCAGCTCTCTCGACTGGACCGACATGAACGGCGGTCAGAACAAGATCGGCTACCTGACTTACGTCCAATTCATGCTCGACTTCGGACGCGATCGCAGCCCCGATGTGGACACCGGGAGTGGCAACGCTCAAGCGGGTGTCGGAACCAAAACCCAGCTCTCGGTCCAGAGTCCTTACTGTCCGTTCCATAGCGAGACCACAGCGGGTGGCACGTTCAGTTTCCCGCCTCGCGAGCAGCCGATGCACTCCTGTCGCCGGGCACTGATTGCGGCCCTGAAGATCGTCAAGGACCGCAACGTGGGGCTGGCCTCCAACTCGGGCGACCGCGTGGCGATCATCACCTTCGACGGGCTCGATGGCGACCACACCCCGGTTCTCGTGCAATCGCTGACCAGCAACTACACCAGCGCCATGACGAGTTGTACGACGCTGCAAGCGGTGTCGGATATCGGTGCCACAACCGCCATCGAAGCGGGACTGATTGCCGCTCGCAACCACTTGAAGCCGACAGCTCAGGGAGGACAGGGACGGTCATTCTCCAAGAAGGTCGTGGTGCTGCTGACCGATGGGGTGCCGAATGCCTGGCAATCGTCGACAGGGACGATCAATGGCTACATCACCAGCAACCCGAGCGGGGATTACTACAGCAACCCCTATCTGTGGCTGAACTCGGCACTGATGCAATCGGCCTCGTTTAAGGGCGAGAACACCGTTGTGTATCCGGTCGGGATCGGACTGGGCACCGACTATGGCTTCATGGACCGCATGGCCCGCATGGCCGATACCGACAAGTCCGGCCTCAGCCCCCGAGGCTCCGGCAACCCCGCCGAGTACGAGCAGCGGCTGACTGACATCTTCACCGAGATCATCAAGAACCCCGGCGGACGGATGGTGGATTAAGGGGGGGATCGTTGAGGGTGGGGAGTGGGGAGTGGGGAATAAGAGGACACGGTTCCTCCGATTCCTATCCCGAAGGGATTCCAGCCACTAGCCGGTGGTCAGCGCAGCGCCACCACCGGATTCGAGCGAGAGGCATTCCCTATCCCGAAGGGATTGAAGCCGGACTTGTCGCTCCAGCAATTCGCTGGGCTGCAATCCCTACGGGATAGGGATCGTCAGATCGCGTCTTGTCCGGTGGTGGCGCTGCGCTGACCACCGGCTATGTGCTGGAATCCCTGCGGGATAAGAGGAAGCATCTCGCGAATGCTCAACCCTCAACCCTCAACCCTCAACCCTCCTCATCATCCAGATGAAACTTGTGCAGCGCCCGATGGAGTACCGGGGCCAGCAGGATCGCCATCACCGACAGAAACGCGATCCCGCTGTACAGCGCATAAAACGTCGCGAACAGCTTGCCCCCATCGCTCTGCATCGGATCAACCGGACCCATCCCCGCGAGGATCATCGAAGCATTCAGCAGCGAGTCGATCCACGGCA
This sequence comes from Planctomycetota bacterium, assembly GCA_043734065.1. Lineage (GTDB taxonomy): Bacteria > Planctomycetota > Planctomycetia > Planctomycetales > Planctomycetaceae > TH-plancto1. Next base: position 2,272 of record JAYTFV010000309.1, on the reverse strand, counting down.
AGCCCTCGTAGTGGTGGTAGCCCGCACTGCCGATGCCGAGGGACGCTGCGACAATCAGCAGTGTCACGCCGAAGCTGCGCAGCAGCCGGAGCAGGAAGGCGGAGCGGGGCAGGATGTCGTCATCCTTGTGTTCAAACATGTTTGTCATTTCCGGGATGAGGTGGTTTCGGTAGTGGTGACGGGGCGATGCGGTCGATGAACTCGGCGGTCATGCCCGCCCGCAGGCGAGCCTCGCGCTGGAAGTCATCGCCGTACGACTTGGTCGCACTCATCGGCCATTTCAAGTGGGCATTGTACGCTTCCCACTCGGTCTCGGTGGGCCTCTTGAGCGTCCGCAACCAGTGCAGGCCGAACGCCACGTGCTCGATCTCGTCCTCGTGGATGCGGCGCATGAGGGCTGCACTCCGGGGATCGCCCACCGCCAGGAACGCCCGCTCCAGTTCTAACGTATGGTCGAGGTTCCGCGCCTCAAACACCAGCGGGAGTACTGCAATGTAATCGAGTAACGTCTCGAACGTCCGCGTCTGCTTCCAGATATAACAGTTCACCGGCAACTGCCCGAATTCCAGCCCGAGCCGTGCTGATCGTTCGATGTGCATGCGGGTATGCCGCTGCTCATCGGCCATGACCTGTGCCATCCCTGACCGGAATTTGGCGGGAGCTTGCGGAAAGGCGAGCAACACCCAGGCCATGACTTCCAATGCCTGCAACTCATGGTTGGCCATGATGTGATGCGCCACCGCCCGCTTGCACTCTTCCCCCAGGGCCAGCGGATGCGGCATCGACGGCGTCGTGCGCGGGGCGGCGAAGTGCAAGTTTTCGGGCCGGGCCGGTGTCTCGATGCGCACCGCCAGCCCCGGCTCCCGATCCTCGACCGGAGCCACCAATGGCTCCAGTTTCACCTCGATCGAAGGCGACAGCAGGATGCGTTCGGCAAAGGCTCGCAGTTCCATCGTTCCTCATCACGTGGGGGGCCAGCCGTTGGAGTTCAGCCTTTAGGCTGCTCCGGTGCAGGCTAAAGCCTGGACTCTTGTCTGGTAGCTGCACTCGCCAGAGTGCGGGCTCCCCGCGTTCTGGCGAACGCAGCTACCCTTCATTTCCAAGTGGGCGGACCACTAGTCGTTCCAAGCCCGCGTCTCATTCCGCGCGGGGAGGGGCGGGGCGGAGGCCATCTCCAGAGGAGATGTCTTCGCGATCACCGCGTCTGCATTGAGTTCCACTCCCCCGACCAGACCCAGCACGGTCCGACCGACACGGTTCGTCGCAGCCACCGAGTCGATCCCGGTCGGAACCGGATACGACCGCGTGGGCAGCAGCTTCGCATCGCCCAGAACTTGCGGCTGCCATTGAATTGACGCATCGAGTTGATGACGACGAATCAGCGTGCAGACCACCATCCAGTCGAACAGGTTTTGCAGCTCCGCAAACGCCGGATGCGCGATGGCCAACTCGGGAATATGCTCCGTGAACTGCTGCACAAACTTGGTCGTGCCCAGCTTATTGGACGAGGTGTTGGAGCGTTGACCCTGCGAGTTGGTGAACTCATCCTGACCCAGCAGTTGCAACCGTTGTCCCGACAGGTGGTACAACGACCGATCCGCGTTGGCCTCGATCGGATCGTACAACGGCACGAACCACCAGCGACTCGACGCTGCATCGCCCAGCCGCATCAACGACAGATGGCTCGGCACTCCACGCACACCAGACGGGTCTCTGCCGAGGGCGATGCGTTTCATCCGCAAATCGGCCTCGACCAGGACCGCAGCAAAGTGCGTGTCCTTCGGGACGCCCGTGACCGTGATCACCTGCCGCCCCAGCTTGACCGCCATCGTGTCGAATAACTGCCCCACGGCATTGGGATTGGCCACCAGGGTCTGGCTGGTAAACGCATTGAACGCCGCGAGACCCTCCTTCGTGGGATCAATCGAGCAGACGACGCTCGTGCCTCCCGTATTGACCGCTCTCCACGCGACGAGGAGATCCTCCAGGTTCAACACGGGCCGTCCCGAAGCGACCCCCCGCATCCGCCCCAGCAGGTCCGGCGCAAATCCTTCCGCAGGCCCGACCAGGGCGATGTCCTTCATCTCCCGATCGACGACCAGGTAATCGATCTGCGTCAGCCCGGCCAGATATTTCAGCTCGGCAGGCACCTCGCCGCCCGCCTTCACAACCGCCGTGAGTTGCTCGTCAAGTTGTTTCAAAGAGACGCGCCGCGACTTCGCCGGAGCCGCCAGAGACTCCGACAGATTCGCGGTCCGGAACGCCAACTGCC
>JAYTFV010000308.1:0-4107 GCA_043734065.1 Planctomycetota bacterium | reverse complement strand
TACGGGTATGTCGCACACGGATCACATACCGGCGGAGGTGGAGCGGGAGATGACTCCGGCGGTGCGGGCGTTTTTTATAGCGCAGCGTCAGGCGTGGCAGAAGCGGGTGGACGAGTTGGAAGCGCGGGTGGCCCAACTCGAGCGGGAGCTGAAGAAGCATGACCGGTTTCGGCGACCGGCGCCGCCATCGGCCGCAGTGGTCGAGCCAGCCCCACCGGTCGAGTCGGGGAGTCCCAGCGACATCGCGCAGACCAAGAATCTTCCGGCCCTCACCCTGCCCGAATCGATCCGCACCCCGCTCGACTTGCTGGTCCCCCTCCCCCGGACCGGCCAACAAACTCGCTCCACTGCAGTCAGCCAATGCCCGCCCCCGATGCCAAAACATCGCACGCTTCACGCAGCGCACATTGGACAGCTACGCCCCCGGGATGGTCCGCAAGGAGCTGTGGGTGACACTCTTGGGTTATAATCTCATTCGCAACACGACCTCAGCCGCCGCATTATTACATAAACTTACACCCCGCCAACTCAGCTTCACCAGTGCCTGCCAATATATCCTCGCCGCCTGGCCCCGCTGGTCCGGCACGCCTCCACACGATGCCCAAGTCACCGCCGCCTGCCGCCAACTCATCGAGCATCTCGCGAACTGCCGAGTCGTCAACCGCCCCGGTCGCATCGAACCTCGCGTGATCAAACGCCGCCGCCACGGCTACCCCCTGATGCAAGAACCCCGCCAGGTGCTGCGAAATCGACTCCTTTCGGGCAACGCAAATGACTGACAGGAGTTACGACGGCGACAGTGCCATTCAGACCTGACACCTTTCTCTGCTTCCCCGTCATGTTTCGCTGTCCTTTTTCGGTCCCGTCGCACACAATGGGTGATCGACCGAGCCAGTGTCGCTCGCCCTCACCTCTGAATGGTCCCGCTGGGAGTTTTCCATGCTGCGTCGTCTGGTCTGCCTGCTCGCTCTGGTCGTTCCTGGTCTGCTGTTGGCCGAGGAGCCGGTCGCTCCGCCCGCTGAGCCGACCGGGGCCAAGGTGATCTTCAATGGCAAAGACCTGACCGGGTGGGACGGCGACCCGCGTCTGTGGAGCGTGAAGGACGGTGTCATTCACGGCGAGACGACCGAAGCCAACCCGGCCAAGGGGAACACCTTCCTGATCTGGAAGGACGGCACGACCAAGGACTTCGACCTGCGGCTTTCGTTCCGCTGCAACGCGACCAACAACTCGGGGATTCAGTACCGCTCGAAGCACATCACCGATGCCAAGGGCAGCAACCAGTGGGTCGTGCGCGGCTACCAGCACGAACTCCGCAACGAGACCAAGCTCCCGAGTGTCTCCGGGTTCATCTACGACGAAGGCGGCAAGCGCGGCCGCATCTGCCTCGTCGGCGAAAAAGTTGTCTGGGAACCGGCGGGAAAGAAAGTCACCGGGAGCCTGATCACCGAAGCGGAGTTCCAGAAGCTGTTTAAGCTCGATGCCTGGAACGATGTCGTCATCATCGGCCAGGGGAACCACATCCAGCACTATATGAACGGTCGGCTGATCCTCGACTTCACGGACAATGCCCCCGATCTGGCCCTGCTCGACGGCATCCTGGCTTTGCAATTGCACGCGGGCCAGCCGATGTGGGCGGAGTTTAAGAACATTCGGATCACAGCCGAGTAAGGACTCTTGCGCAGGACATCCCCCTGGCCCGCTCCACCCGTTGAGCTGCGACGCGAAGTCTTCGAAGCGGAGCAAGTCCGTACCAGCCCTCGCCACTTTTAATCTGGGTTCATCCGTGTAAATCAGCGGCTCAACTCCCGCTTCTCCGAAGCTGCCGCGATCTTCGCCCCGAAGGGGTAGCCACACATCAGCCCAGGGCACAGCGACCGCAGGGAGCGCCGCCCTGGGTGATCGGTTCACAGATGGTCCCAGCCCTGAAAGGGCGAAACAACCCGCCGTGGCTTGCCCCTGTGTCGCCCTTTCAGGGCTGAGGGAAGCGGAGGCACATCAAACCCAGGGCGGCGCTTCGCGGCTGATGCCGCTGCGCTCTGCCCTGGGCTGGTGTGTGGCTGCCCCCTTCGGGGCGTGATGGCCCGGACGCGGCTTTGAGTGTCTGGGTGACAGAACAGCAAGAAGCGACGAGGGACCAGCTCATCGTGGTCAATCCCTCCTGTTCCTGCGTCACCCAGACATCCAGAGCGATGTCTGGGCCACCTCGGATAGTTGCCACTGGAACTCAGCGACGGGTGGCTGATTCAGGCAGGGAACGACGCTCTCCAGTCGCAAATACTGGCGGCCCAAAGCGACCGAAAGTGGCACTCCAGAATCAACCCTCATTCGATGGTGGGGATTCCGTCGACAGTGCCACCCCGCCGCATGGTTAGGCGGCGTTGACTACCACATAATGAGAGGGTTGGCAGCTATCAACTGCCTCGATAATTCGTGCCTGAAGCGGGCGCAACAGCGGCCATCGATTCGTGGGCAACTCGATAATGGCAAGTTGCCTGCCGGTCAGATTCTGCTGGTAGCGGAGATTCTTGTCGGCAGTGATCAGGATGTCGAACACGCCTTCAAGTGCCGCTAACAATTGACCGTTCTCCATGCCCGCGTAGCCAGCTTGTTGGGCTGGACTGGACGTGGCGCGAGCATACGGCGGAGTCCGAGTGGCAGGTTCTCGTCGAGAATGATTGTCACTCTCGCACTTCGGTGCGGGCTAATCGCAAAAACTCCTCAGCATCGGCGCGCGCGACGGAAGGAAACTCCTCCAGAAATCCGTCGAGGTCGTATCCGTCTTGGAGATAGTCGAGCAGGGTCTGGGCAGGCACGCGCGTCCCGCAAAAGACCAGAGTGCCTCCCATGCGTTTGGGGTCAGAGTGAACCGGGCTGTGATCGAGAGTAATCATGGGAAGCAGGCGACTTCTTCGCAGTCTTTCGGCAAAAGAACACTCGACGCCAGGAAGCCACCCCACAGTCTGATTGAGCAGCGAGCAGACTGACATCGGTGGATCGCGGGAACCCGTTCCAAGCGGACTGGGGTTCAGTATGGCCTCAAAATGGAGACAGTCAACAAATACCTGTTGCGATTTCCCGAATGGTCCGTCGCCGTGGGGTGGCCCCAGTGGGGTCGCTTTGGACCCTACCGGGGCGGCGCTCGCCGGAAGAGGTTCTTGCTGTGAGGCTGGCCTGCGTGATCACCTCTTGTGCCAAGGCACACCGGTAGGCTCCAAAGCGAGTCAACCGGTGCCACCCAACGCAGTGGCACTTTCGATGTTGTCGCATGATCGTTCAGTCCGCCCAGTTCTCGACCCGCAGTTCGGGGATTCGTTCAAAGTGTTTGCGGTTTCGCGTGACCAGAATGGCCTGACGTGACAGGGCGATGCTGGCAATCAGCAGGTCGGCGCGGCCGATCTTTCTGAGCGAGGTCTTGTCGCGCAGACGATCAAATGCGGTCGCAGCAGACTGATCGAAGGGAACGCAGGTCACTCGGCTCAGAGAGGCTTCGTTCTGTTCCAGCCAGTGTTGTGCGAGCAGCAATCGTTCGCCATCGGCAGCTTTGAGGAGTGAGGCAAACCGGCCTTGAAGAATCTCGATCCGCGTCACCAAGGTGATGGCCATCGGCTCGGTCTGTCGAGCCACCCGCTGCACCAAACGCTCATGCCCGTGCATCAGCAGCGACAGGGTATCGGTGTCCAGAAGGATCATTCGCGAGACTCCGCCACAGGGCGACCGCGTTGACGGTAAGCCTCCTCGACGATCTGTTCCAGAAACGGATCGGCGGCGAACTGGCCCGCCAGTGAGAGCAATGCCGTCGACCCACCGAGGCGTTCCGGCTGCTTCAGCCATTCCTGCAATGCATTCTTCAGGAACCGCCAATCTTCGGAAGTCCGCCGCCCGGGCAGACCCTGTTCTGCAACCAAGCGCAGCGTCTCCTCAGTGGAGACGCGCAGGTAGTCGGCTGCCTCGGCGAGTGTCAGGACTTCGGCGGTCGTATCGCTGACAGACTGTGCAGCGGCCTGCTTTTTGCCGCGCACCGGCTTCGAGGGAGTGGCTGAAGTTGCCATGAGTACGCGTTCCTTTTCCGGTGGATTCTCGCCCCTCGATGGGGACGATCACTCG
>JAYTFV010000307.1:0-7631 GCA_043734065.1 Planctomycetota bacterium | reverse complement strand
AGGCGTCCGAATCGCTCGAGCGCCCGCTGGTTCCGTTTGTCACCTGGACCCTGGAGAAGTCGAGTCTCGTGGGCTGGCCCCATTGGGCTCAGTTGGGATTCAGCAATGGAGCCGCCCCAGTCGATGTGCCCGACGAGGCGGCTTGGCGAACATTCTGGCGACAAGAGATTCCGACGGGAGTCCTGATCTCCGAAGGGGCCGACTTGCGGAAAGTGCAGGAGGCCGGGGCGCTGGCCACCAGCGATCAGATTCAAATTGGTCTGGCGAGTCTCAAGTCCCAATTGGCGGAGGCGGGACCGAAATGGTCCGCGCTGCCCGAGCCCCCTCAGCAGATTCTGGCTCAGGGGATCGCTGTCGGCCAACGCTCCAAACTGGCGGCGAGTTTGGAAACCCCCAATCCGGGAACCTCGCTGCGTTACGACTTGAAGAAGCCCAACCTCGGGAAGTTCCTCAACAGTGCGGATTGCCCGGACGGCTCGACCGTGGTGGCGTTCGGTGCGGGGCTGCGAACCATCGACCCGATCGTGATCCGCCAGAAACGGATTCAGTTGGTCTTCGAGCAGGCGGAAGGAGTGCAACTGGTCATTCAACCCGGTTACAGAACCGAACCCAATGCCACCAGTCCGCCCGCGTGGTTTTCCGTCGAGGACGGACAGTTGACTCTCAGCAATGGGACGTTTCGGATGACAACCAGCAAGACTCGCATCTATCCCGAGCGGTTCCTGCAACTGACGGGGGGGCTGGTGGCGTTGCGCCAGTGTCGCGTCGAAGGGGTCGATGCCGCCTGGCCGATCCTTGACATGCTCCCGTCCGCAGGGCACGCCCCTCCGCAACTCTTGATCGACAAGAGCTTGATCGTCGGGATGAAATCGCTCGTGCGTGTCGGAGCTGCGGAGACGTTGCTGGACGTGCGCGGCTCGGTCTTCTCCTCCAACATGGGAGTCGCGGTGACGCTCGATGCCGGGTCCGCCGGCTCGCAGTGCTCGTTCGACAGTTCGACGCTGTCGGCGGCGAAAGCGGCGTTTCAAGTCCTCCCGGTGGGAGCGGGCGGACCGGTCCAGTTCTTCTCGCGAGCCTCGGTCTACCAGGGCGGCGGGGTTCTCTCGCTGGAGACGGATGCCGCCTCGGTCCACTGGTGGGGGTATGAGAATGCCTTTGCCACGGGCATGAATACCTTCCTGCTGACGAAGGGCACCACCGGGCCCCAGAACTTCGCCATCGACTGGGTTCACCACTGGGGTGAGGGACACGAACTGCTGCCGGTCTTCGGGGCCAATAGTACACTGCTGCCCCACACCCCCTCCGTCTTGGCGGAGATCACTCCCGAGTCGTTCCAGTTGCACGCCGACTGCGCCGCAGCTCTGGCCGGACCGACCGGGAAGGGACTGGGACCGTTGATCCCGCAAGTCGGTCCCGCCCGTGTCGCCCCCACCACAAATGGGTCGAAGCCCGCCCCCCCCGTGAAACCCCAACCGGGCGTTCCCGGATTCTGAGTTCGTCGCCGCGGGTGGCAGGGGGGAACTCTCAGGGCGCGGCGGACTCACGGCGAGCGTGTCCGCTGCTCGCGTCGCAGGAGAAAAAACGCCACCAGATCGTAGACGCTGTGCGCGATCATCGGTGCCAGCAGGTTCCTCGGCTGGGAGAGTCCGGCCAGGGCATGCAGCGCGAATCCGATGCACGTGGCGGTCAACAGATAATTCCACGACAGCGCATGCAGCAGCCCGAACGCCACGTTGGACACGATCAGGGCCAGCCACGGATTGAAAGGGACCAGTCCCTCATAGAGCACTCCGCGAAACAGCAGTTCCTCGCCGACTCCGGCCAGCACGGCCAGCCCCACCAGGTCGTACCAGCGGCAGCGACTCAGCGACTCCCCGAGGGTCTCGTTCGCCTGCTGACGAAGATCCGGGCTGAAGCGATAGACCGCCAGCAGTGGCAACACCGCCAGGAGCCCGCCGCACAGATCGCGATTCCCCCAACGCACCATTTTCGCCGGGGCCAGCCCCAGGAGGTATCCCCCCAGCAGCGCCAACAGCAGCACGCCGCCCTGCACGGATGCCGCCAGAAGCAGAAACTGACTGCGACACAAGTGGGGTGGCGTCGAATTCATCGGGGGATGGTCATGCCCAGCCCAAGGGTGGCCAGCCCCGGACGATTGTCGTGTTACTTCCGAGTGGGCCGGGCGGGCACGTTCTGCAACCAGTGCCGCATCACGGTGGCCACCTTGGCGAGCGACTCGCCCGAGCAGGCTGCGGGCAGATCGTTCCGCCGGTGCCAGTACGGGTAGTCGAAGTCGATCACATCGCACGTCGGGATGGCGGCGATCTTGTTTAGAGAAATGTGGTCGTCGTTGATCTCGTGCTTGCGTTTGGCGACGAACTCTTTCACTCCCGTGGCCTTGGCCGAAGCCCACACGCTGTCAGTCACGAACCCCGCCAGCCGGGTGCTGTTGACCTCCTGCCAGATCTTGAGGTCTTTATCCCCCACCATGTCGAGCAGCACGCCGCAGCGATACTGATACGGCGGCGGAGAATTGCGGTACTGCGTGGCGAAATACTCGGAACCCAGGAAGAACTTGTCCGGCTTCTGGTAGATCAACTCCTCGGCATCAAAGAACACAAAGTCGACCCCCTGCTTCAACGGCAGCCCCGGCATGAAGTGGCCCAGTTCCATCAACAGAGCGACCCCGCTGCCGCCGTCATTGGCCCCGATGAACGGACTTTCGCGGTAGCGCAGCTGTGGCTCCTCGTCCGGCTTGGGGCGCGTGTCGTAGTGGCAGCAGAGTAGCACCCGCTCCTGGGTCTGGGGATGCCAGGTGACGATCATGTTTTTCAGCCGAACTGGCTGGCCGGTCAGCGGGTGCGGAGTGTCCCATTCCTGCAGCGAGACGACGGCCCCCAGGTCGGTGAAGTGCTTGGCGAGCAACTCCTGCTGCCGGGCCATGCCGTCGGTGCCGCTGATGCGGGGACCGATGGCACAGACTTGTTGCAAGTAGCCGAACGCCCGAGCGGGGTCCGGCGCGGTGGGGTCCGCAGCCGATGCCAGACCTCTCAGGCCACCGATCCAGAGGGCGACTAAAATCGCCCCCGCCAGCCAGTCTTGTCGCACGGACATCGTCACTCCATTCACGCGGTCTGCTCCCGGGTTTCACTTCGCCGCGCTGAGTACCCGCAGCTCGCGCGGCAGCGGAAAGTGGACATTCTCCTCGCGGGTCTGGAACTCTTCGACCGTCGCACCATAGCGAGTCCGAATCGTCTCGATCGTCTCCTCGACGACCACTTCCGGGGCGCTCGCTCCGGCAGTGATCCCGACTGTCTGGACCCCTTCGAACCATGCGGATTGCAGTTCATGAGCCCCGTCAATCAGAAACGCCCGCTTGCCCGAGGTCACGCCAATCTCTTCGAGGCGACGGCTGTTCGAGCTATTCTGACTGCCCAGGACCAGCAGCAGATCGACCTGCTCGATCATCTGATGGACGGCGAACTGGCGGTTGGTCGTGGCGTAGCAGATGTCCTCTTTGGGGGGGTGTTCGATGTGCGGGAAGTGTTGTTCGAGCGCCCGAATCACGGCGGCAGCCTCTTCGACGGAGAGCGTCGTTTGCGTCAGGTAGGCCAGCTTGGCCCCGCGGGGAAACTCCAAGGCAGCAGCATGCTCGGGCGATTCGACCAACGTGATGCTCTGGGGAGCCTCCCCCATCGTGCCGATCACTTCGTCGTGACCCTCATGTCCGATCAGGAGGATGTGATACCCGTCACTGGCGTATTTCACGGCTTCCAGGTGGACCTTCGTAACCAGCGGGCACGTCGCATCGATCGTTCGCAGCTTCCGCGATTTGGCATGGGCGCGGATGGCGGGGGAGACTCCGTGCGCGCTGTAGAGCAGTACGCCGCCGACGGGGACTTCATCGACCTCGTTGACGAACGTCACTCCCTCGCGGGTGAAACGGTCGACGACGTAGCGGTTGTGAACAATCTCGTGATAGACATAGATCGAGTTGCCGAAGACGCGAATGCACTCTTCCAAGCATTCGATCGCCATGTTCACCCCCGCACAGAACCCCCGGGGACTGGCCAACAAAATTCGCATCATGAGTCCTTCCAGGGTCACTCCATCGGGCAAGCCTCTCGCCCCACGGAACCGCCCCGCAGGACATTCTAGCAGTGTCGCGGGAATTGGATACAGGCGTCTGGCTGTGGACTGCCTGTGGGGCGAATGCACCCGCGATCAAAGCCCCCACTCATGAGCCTTGCGTCCGGCTCATTGTCCGCCAGAATGGATGTCCCACTCCCCAGCATGCAGGACGGGCACGATGCCGGAACTCTTCATCATTATCCCCGGTCGCACCAGTCGACAGGGCACCGGCCTCAACGAGGGGAAGTATTCTCACGACTACCTCGACGAGATCAACACCTTGCAGGTCAACCCGGACGACATGAAACGCCTGTCGCTCAAAGAAGGGGACCGCGTGCGGGTCTGGAGCGACCTGGGTCAGATGATCGTCCCCATCAAGGCCGCCAAGGGAGACGAACTCCCGACCGGCCTGCTGTTCATCAGCTATGGCATGCAGTCGTGCCAACTGATGGGCGGCGAGACGCATGGGACCGGGATGCCGGATAGTAAGGGCATGGATGTGTGGATGGAGAAGGTGGAGGAGGCCGATGGCCTAGGGGCGATGGCCTAGGGCCTAGGGCCAGAGGGGGGAGACAAGGAGTGGGGAGTGGGAATTTGGCTGGGACGAATCGAAATATGACTGCAAGGGACTCCCCCGCAGGCCGCTGGATCGGCACTGACGAGGCGGGGTACGGACCGAACCTGGGGCCGTTGGCGATTAGCCTGACGGTGTGGGATCTGCCCGCTCCGGCGACCGAGTTTGATCTGTATTCCGCGTTGGCGAGTGCGGTCGATCGGGAGTCAAATCGAGGCGGGACGCGGCTGCACATCGCCGACTCGAAGCAGGTCTACAGCCCGGCGCGCGGGGTGGCCTCCCTCGAAACCAGTGCGCTGGCGCTCCTCGCACAGACCGGACCGATCCCGCGCACGTTCTCGGATTTGGTAGCTCATCTGACGGGGCAGACACTGAAGAGCGGCGAGGGCGAGCCGTGGCTGCGCGAGGGTGCGATCGCTCTGCCGGTGGCTGCGTCCTGGCCCGATGTCGAACGTCTGGCGGACGAGCTGCGGGCCGCGTGCCTTTCAGCCCGCGTGCAGGTCGCGGCCCTCGGCAGCGACATGGTCGAGACCCCGCGCTTCAACCGCGAATGCACAGCCAGCGGGAGCAAGGGGGTGGTTCTCTCGCGGACGACGCTGGGGCTGCTGAAGCGGAACTGGCCCGACGATGGCGTGCCCGCCTTGGTCATCTGCGACAAGCACGGAGGCCGCAACCAGTACGGGGCACTGCTGAGCGAGACGTTCGGCGACCTCTTCATCCCCCGCCTCGAAGAGTCCGCCGAGTGCAGCCGCTACAAACTCCGAGGCGGCGAAGTCCGGTTCCAGGTCCGCGCGGAGCAATACCTCCCGACAGCTGCGGCGTCGATCTTGTCGAAGTACCTGCGCGAGATGGCGATGGAGCAGTTCAACCGGTACTGGACCTCGCGCGTTCCGGGGTTGAAGCCGACGAAGGGCTACCCCGAAGACGCTCGAAGATTCCGCCAGGAGATCGCCGGACAGCAGCAGGAGCTGGGGATTCCGGATGCGGTCCTCTGGCGGGAGAGATAGTATATTCGAATGGGAGGACAAGCCCGTGGTGGCCACTACGCCCATCCAGGGGGTGCATTCGCTCAATGGCGGGCTCCCGTTCTCTCTGCCCCCTCTGCCCCACAATCGGTACTACTTTCGGAGAGGACTCCACGGCGTGGGAGAGAGACGAGGTAAGGGCCGCAGACCAAGACACGCCCGCTCCCGGATCGACAGCGAGCGGGCGGACGTTAGTCCCCCGTGTCCGAGCGACGTTCTCTCACCAATCCGGGTGAGGTGAGTGTAACTGCGCCACACTGGCACGTTGGACTTACGTCCAACGCTCGCTGTCGAACGGCCAGTCGCGTCAGCCCCCGGACTCTGGCAACCCTCGAAAGAGTCCGGGCGCTGACGCTTCCGGCTCGCTGAGACTGTTGGCCCCTACGGCACGCTCGGAACCAATCGTGGCGGCGCGGGCGTTTCGCTCCGCAGGAAATCGTCCACGGGTGGGTTATAGGGAGGAGCGTTGTTCTCCTCGGGCGCGAACTCTGGCGCGAACTCGGTCGGGTTGAGCGACTCCGGCGGCGGGGCCAGTCGTCGTTCCGTCTGGGGGGCCGTGGACAGTTCCGATGGCGGGGTGTCTGCATATTGAGCCACACCGGGGTAGTAAATCACGGGGGCGATGGCGGCGGCGATCTCGGGCTCCAGGAAGTAGCCGGGCCACAGGTGGTTATGCCCTTGCGTCTGGGTCACGTCGAGATTGACGAACTTCGCGCTCTGGGCACCGAGCAGGCGGGTGTCTCGCCGCGTGAGCCCGGACCGGGCGATCGCTCGTCCGGCAAAGGGACGGTACAAGGGATAAAACGCCAAAGGCATGTCCCGGCGATTTCGCAGATTCACAATGCACTCCGTCCGGGGCAAGGCACAGCCATAGCGGTCACGGGGATTCAGCCAATTGTGATCCACGGCGGCTGCGGCGAAGACCGCGCGGAACCGGCGGTTCGCGCCCAGGCCACCGGGGCAGGACAAACCCTGCACCTCGCCGCCGCCCGCCAGATGCAGCGTCGAGAGGATCGTGCGACAGCCGAGGCTGTGACCGATGAATGACACCGGGCAACTCTCGGGGGTGCCACTGATGAGACGGGCCACATGGATCCCATTGAATTCGGCTTGCTTGCTGCGCAGGGCGACATCGAAGGGGAGCAGGCCGGTGATCATGCCATCACTGGGCCAGGTGAAGAAGATGACCTGAATGGGCAGGTTCGGGCAGGCGTTGCGTATCCACTGATAAGATTGGAGCGACTCCCGGCACTCATCCTCCCACCTCACGAACACGCCGTGAATGATAATCAGCACGGGGACGCCGGGGACGATCTGGGACTGCAGTAAAGCGACGTTCGTCTGGCTCAACTGGCCGTCGGGCGTGCGCTGGTAGACATCGAGTTCACCGTCGTCGAGGTGCAGGTGCCGCCGATGTTGGACATCGGAGCGGGAGCTGACGATCCAGTAGTTGGGCGATTCGGCGGTGCCCAGGACTGCTGGGGGAGCGGCCTGCAGCAGCGGGGCGGGCGGCTCGGTGAAGGCGGGCGGGGCGGGGTCTTCGAAAGTGACATCAATGGGAGCCGACTTCGGGGAGAAGTACGACCGGGAGGGCAAGGAAAAATCCTGCCCCGAGACGCGACGCGGTGCGGTGATGAGCGACAGCCACAGAACCGCCAGCGCGAAGGCCAGCCAGAAGAGAGGGCGAGGAATGCTCCGGACCATGATTCGCAATCGTCACGAGGCCAAACGGAACACGATCCATGTGCCAGTGACGCGCGGACTCATTCCCGCACGCGGAGAGAAGGGGTGTCAGTTCCATCGGCCATTGGCCCGGTGGTCTTGCCACGAGTTCGGCAGAATCTGCCGACGCCACCAACCCTCGACTTCCTTTATGGACTGTGCCCGCGCATCCGGGAATA
>JAYTFV010000306.1:0-6952 GCA_043734065.1 Planctomycetota bacterium | reverse complement strand
TGCGTGCCCGCCCTCTGGCGAGGGGCAGCTACAACTCACTTCGGGATGAGTGTCGTTTCGCAACGGTACTCACGACGCGGAGCGTCGTGCTACACTAGCCGACCTCCCTCTAGCCTTCCACTTGCGATGCGGAGATCCTGATGAACTCCTTAGCTGCTCTGTGTTGTCTCCTGACCGTGGGCTTCAACTCCAGTTTCGTCTGGGCTCAGGAGTACGATGTCGTCATCTACGGCGGCACCTCAGCGGGGGTGATCTCGGCGGTGCAGGCCAAAAGGATGGGGAAGACGGTGGTCATCGTCTGTCCGGACAAGCACTTGGGCGGACTGTCGGCGGGGGGGCTGGGGTTCACCGACACCGGGAACAAGGCGGTGATCGGTGGTCTGGCGCGGGAGTTCTACCACCGCGTCTGGAAGCACTACGACACCGAAGCCGCCTGGAAGTGGCAGAAAAAATCCGAATACGGCGGCAAAGGGCAGGGCACCCCCGCCATCGACGGGGCCGAACGCACGCAGTGGATCTTCGAGCCGCATGTGGCCGAGCAAGTCTTCGAAGACCTCATTCGAGAACACAAGATCCCGGTCTATCGCGACGAGTGGCTCCATCGCGAGAAGGGCGTGCAACTGGTCCAGGGCCGCATCGCCTCGATCACGACGCTCAGCGGCAAGTCGTTCCTCGGAAAAATGTTCATTGACGCGACCTACGAAGGCGATCTCCTGGCGGCTGCAAAGTGCGACTCCCATGTGGGGCGCGAGGCCCAGAGCGTCTATGACGAGAAGTGGAACGGCATCCAGGTCGGCGTCCTGCACCACCGGCACCACTTCGGAGCGGTCAAAACTCCGATCAGCCCGTTCGTGATTCCGGGCGACAAGGCGAGCGGCGTCCTGCCCCGTGTCAGCACCGCCCCGCCCGGTGAATATGGAGCGGGCGACAAGCGGGTGCAGGCGTACTGCTACCGCACCTGCATGACCCGGCACGACCCGAACCGCGTCCCATTCCCCAAGCCGGAGGGGTACGATCCCAAGCAGTACGAACTGCTGCTCCGCGTGTTTGAGGCGGGCTGGCGCGAGGCGACCGACAAGTACGACCCGATCCCGAATCACAAGACCGACACCAACAATCACGGCCCGTTCAGCTTTGACAACATCGGCCTGAACTACGACTACCCCGAGGCGACCTACGAGCGCCGACGCGAGATCCTGAAGGAGCACACCACCTACCAGCAGGGCCTGCTGTACTTCACCGCGAACGATCCTCGCGTGCCCGCGGATGTGCGAAACTTCATCGCGAAGTGGGGACTGGCGAAAGACGAATTCGTCGACAACGGGAACTGGCCGCACCAGATCTACGTCCGCGAGGCCCGCCGCCTGATCGGCGCGTACGTGATGACCGAGAACGAACTCTTGCAGAAGAAGCCGACACCGGACTCGGTCGGCATGGGGTCGTATACGATCGACTCGCATAATGTGCAGCGGTACATCACCCCCGATGGATTTGTACAGAACGAAGGGGACATCGGCGTCGGCGCGCAAGGGCCGTACGAGATCGCCTATGGCTCGCTCATCCCGAAGAAGGGACAGTGCAGCAACCTGCTCGTCCCCGTCTGCGTGTCGAGTTCGCACATCGCCTTCGGCTCGATCCGCATGGAGCCGGTGTTCATGATCCTCGGCCAGTCGGCGGCCACCGCAGCTGTCATGGCAATCGATGCGAAGCAGAGTGTGCAAGACGTGCCGTACGCCAAGCTGAGGGAACAACTCCTGAAGGACGGCCAGATCCTGGAGTACACCTCCCCCGCCGGAACGAGCAGCGATGACGAGGGCCACAAGAGCGTCCCCGCCCAGGATCTGCCGGGCATCGTCGTCGATAATGCGGACGCCACGCTCACCGGCGATTGGACCAAGAGCAGCTCCAGCGCGATGTACGTCGGAGCCAGCTACCAGCACGACGGCAATACCCACAACGGCCAGTTCACAGCCCGCTTCGAGACCAAGCTCCCGAAGTCCGGCACCTACGAGGTCCGGCTCAGCTATCCTCCATTCTCCAACCGCGCCACCAACGTCCCGGTCAAGATCACCCACGCGAACGGGACCGCCACGTCCACGATCAACCAGCAACTCCCGCCGCCGATCGACGGTCTATTCGTGTCACTCGGCAAGTTCGAGTTCACGACAGACCAACCCGCTGTGGTTGAACTCACCAACACCGGCACCGACGGATACGTGATCGCCGACGCCGTGCAATGGGTCGAGTCAAAGTAATCCAACGTCAAGCGCCCGCACCCGTTGAGCCGCGACGCGAAGTCCTCGAAGCGGAGCGTTCATCAACTACCGTAATCGCACTCGCCAGAGTGCGGGCCACCCACGTTCTGGCGAACGCGGCTACGAGGTGCTGGTAGATTATTTCCCGCCTGTTGCATCACTTCCCAAACCGCACATCGACTAGCCCGACATCAATGTACTGGCCACCTCCGGTTTGGTGCGTGTGGATCGAGAGCGTGTTCTTTCCGGCCTTCAGGGCTCCCTTCGCTGCGGCGTTGGCTGGGACGAGGCCGTAGCTGGTCGTGAAGCCGTGGGTCTGGGCGATCTTCACACCGTTGAGGTACACCTCGGTGTCCTCGTCGTAGTGCATCCGCAGGCCGAGGTTCTGGATCTCGTCGACCGACTTGATCTCGAACGTCCGCCTCGCCCAGATGTCGGGCGTGTTCCAATCGGTCCGCACGTGGCTGCCGGGCGGGTTCAGGTGCCCGAACCCCGCCGGACCGGTCTGCCACTTCGCATCATCGAACGCCACAGCTTCCCACCCGTCGGCGGGTTTCTCGGTGGTGTAGTGCCAGTCCTGCGGCGTCTCCTCAGAGGTCGGGACGAACGTGCGGATCGTCGGCGGCGGACCGTAGACCTTGAGGTTCGTCGCCCGCATCCGCGCCTCGTCGAACTTCAGTTCGCGGTCGTAGGTCAGCAGCCCGTTGACCTCGATCTCCACATCGGTCGTCTGTGTATACACAGCTGCGGAGAGTCCCTGGCCGATGAGGGCGGGCATCTGGAAGATCAGTTGATCGTAGGCATCGGCCAGGGCGGCCTTGTTCTCGAACGAGCGGTAGCCCCAGTTCCCCTTGTCGAGCCACGTATGCCCCTCGACCGGCAGCCCGAGGCCCCCGAACTCGCCCAGCACACTGGCCCGACTCTCCTCGACCGGGAACATCCCCGGGCCAGGGTACATGTGCATGTCGTGCATGTCCCCTTCGCCGCGATCGGCCCAACCGCTGGGGCCATCGACCAGCCGGGTCGGGTCGAGTTCGCGGGTCCAGTTGATGATCTCGTTCGTCTTGAACTGCCCCCAGCCCTCGTTGAACGGCACCCAACAGACGATGCTCGGGTGGTTGTAGCGCGAGTGGATAATCGCCTGCCACTCCTTGCGGTAGTTCGCTTCCGAGGCGACCGAACGTGTCGCATCGGGATCGCCGGGACCGATGTAGCTGTCACCGCTGGGCATGTCCTGCCAGACCAGCAGCCCGAGTTTGTCGCACCAGTAGTACCAGCGGTCGGGCTCGACCTTCACATGCTTGCGGGCCATGTTGAAGCCCAGTCGCTTGGTCATCTCGATGTCGAACTTCAGAGCCTCATCGGTCGGAGCGGTGTACAGCCCGTCCGGCCACCAGCCCTGGTCGAGCGGGCCAAACTGAAACAGCGTCTGGTTGTTGAGTTGCAGACGCCTGATCCCCTGCTCGTCTTCGAACTGCTCGATCTTGCGCAGGCCGAAGTAGCTGAGGACGGTGTCGGGATGATCGAGGCGAGTGACCTTGAGGTCGTACAGAAACGGGCTGTCGGGGGACCAGAGCTTGGGTTCGGCCAGAACGAGGTCGAGGACGACGCTTCCGTTCTGGGTGACACCTTCCGCGATGGCGACCGACTTGTCTCCGTCGAGAACCTCCACTCGCACATTCGCCTTCGTGGGATCCTTTGTTTCCAGGCCAGCTGCCACTTCCACCTGCACCGATTTGTGGTCGACATCGGGAGTGATCTTCAACCGGGCAATCGGCGAGAAAGGGACCGGCTCGATCCACACCGTTTGCCAGATTCCGGTGACTGAGGTGTACCAGATGCCATTCGGCTTCTCGACCTGTTTCCCGCGCGGCTGATAGCTGTTGTCGGTGGGGTCGGAGACGCGGACGACGAGTTCATTCTCGCCGCCGCGTTTGAGGTCCACGTTCGGCATGTCGAGGTACATGCTGAATGGGTCGTATCCACCGGTGTGATACCCCGAGCCCATCAGCTCCTTGCCGTTGAGGAACACCCGGCATTCCCAATCGACCGCGCCGAAGTGCAACTCGACATGGTGGTTCTTCCAGGCCTCAGTATCAGGGCAGGTGAACTTCCGCCGATACCACAACACCTGCTCCGGCCCGACCGTCTTGCCGACGCCGCTCAAGGCCGACTCGACCGCGAAGGGCACGAGGATCTGCCCGTCCCATTTCTCCGGAATGCTCGGCTGGAGGGTCTCCTGGGCACGCTCTGGGGCTCCCGTCTTCCTGTCCGTGATCGCGTAGTCCCACAGCCCGTTGAGGTTCTGCCAGGCGTCCCGCCGAAACTGCGGTCGCGGGTACTCCGGCAACACCTTCTCCGGCGAAACATCCTTCGCCCAGCGAGTCATCAGCCGCGACCCGGCGGGCTTCCACTCCGCAGCCAGGGGACTCACGAATGCCATCAAACACAACCAGCCAACCAGCGCACGAACCATGATCGATCTCCTTGTGATGTGGAGCAGAGTCTATCATCCAGAGGACACATTCGACAGGATTGTCTGGCGGTTGTCGACATCCTCAAAGAGCATCACATCGCCCCAGGGCCTGATCGCCCTTGCTGTTCATGGTCCGAGTTCATCCGCATCCACGCTGCCACACTGGTCGAGTGCGACCTCCTCTCCAAGCCAGTCTGGACGCCGAGGGGACGAGTCACGCTTTCCGTGCTGGCCTTCATCCACATCGGCTCACGCCGACTCTGGCTCTCGCCCTCGACTCGCCAGCCCGACGCAGCTTGGGTCACACGACAAGCCGAACGGTTCCTGGACCACGCAAACAGCGACTGGATTCTTTCTCCCCACAGCCGAGCCAAGCGATCCCCTGCCGATTCTGCTCCCCTCTCCCCCCGGCAGAAGAGGCCGGGGGTGAGGCTGCTTCGCCCCGTGGCTCCGGCATCCGCAGCACCCTGTCAGCCACGCGGTCCGCTTCTTGCTCGTACTTGTCACCGGGGGTGTTGACGGTCAGCTTCGCTTGCAACATCGGAACCGAGTGGCTCGCTCCCGTGAGCGGCAAGGCCCTAGCCGCCGGTTCTGCCCGCCTCTGAACCGCCGACCCCAACACACTCGACGGAGTCACCACCGCCGCCATCGGGGCCGGTGGTGCTCAAGTCGATTGTGACGGTCTGGTTGGCATCGCCTGTATTCTCTCAGTTCAGCTCAACTCGGCTCAGCGAACAGGCTGGGCCTCATGCTCATTCGTGACCCCGCAGGTTGGCAGAATTCATTTGTTATTTTTTCCTTTGGTCTTGATACAAACCCTCTTGTCGTCGAGAGTCAAGTTCATCGCTTCGGATTTACTCAGCAATCCACGATAGATGTCTATGTGCTTGTCGTTAACCATGTCACCGGTATCCTCGGCAGTCCGATTACCTACTCCTTCAATCAACAATTCTGAACCAAGCGGAATATCGGCCTTGTCAACTGCCACTGTATGCCCAATCGTGGCGCATGGTCCCAGCTTTGTCTGATTGCATTGGTTGATGGCATAGCAGAAAACCTTTCCGTTCTTATTTACGAATTGAATATAATCACCAGAGATCGATACTCCACTGCCCTGCAGCACCACGGCATCAAGGAACTTATCACGGAATGTCCCTTTCAGGCCGCACGGATCCTGTTTGACAGGTGTCTCCGGAAAATCTTTCTCAAGGGGCAAGAAGTAGGTCGTGAGTCGATATTTGCCTTTGTCGTTATAACCAGTCGGACATTTATCGATCGAGTTCTGCTTCTTCTCTGATTCCAGCTGAGTCCCGGCTGAGGTTTGCTGATCCGTAAGATCCTTGTCTGTCAGGGCCTTGTAATATACAGCGAATCCGGTAGCATCAGGGCGTTGGAATAATTCAGCGGACCCGTAACCCTCCTTCAAATTCAGGACTTGCCTTTCAGCGTTTTGTTTCGCTTTACCTGTCACAAAACAATCATGCCAGACATGAAATCCTGCTTTCGGAGCCACGCCTTCAGGGCACTTGAGGTAGATTTTCGCGTAAAATGATGCGCTGGCATCGTCATAGTCTGTTCCCGCACTGAGCCCGACAGTGAGGGTGGGCTGCTTCTTGGCAGCTTCCGCCTCCGCATCCTTCTTGGACATCCGCTTGAAAGTGACGATCCACTTCTTATTTCTTGTCGTTGTCTCGACCTCACCAATTCCAAGCCCTGTCAAGCGTGTGACCTCTTGTTGCGCCGCCTCTTCAGTGTCAAACTTCTGATCCAGTTCTGCCTTGGGTTTCTCCTTCTCCGTCTTCTTGGCTTTATCTTTTCTTTGAAGTCGGCTTGTCTGAGTTTCGCCCATTCCCTCAGACTGTTGCATCACGTGTGTCAACTCATGAGCCATCAACTTTCGTCCCTCGTGCATCGCTGGAGCGAACTGTCCAGCCCCGAACACAATGTTGTGCCCCACCGTATAGGCACGGGCGCTGACCTCCTGTGCGGATTGCTCGGCATCTGTCCCAGTATGCACTCGCACCCGAGATAAGTCTTGACCAAACCGGGATTCCATGAAGCTGCGTGTGCCTGCGGGGAGTGGTGATCCTGACGAACTCAAGACGCGGCTCACAATCGGCGGGGCGGCCATTCCGGCGGCGGAGTCGCCGTGGGTGGAGAGGCGTTGGAGGGTGCCGCTGAGGCCCTGTTTCTTTTTCTTGCACTCCGGGCATTCGCCGCT
>JAYTFV010000305.1:0-28500 GCA_043734065.1 Planctomycetota bacterium | reverse complement strand
CATCGTGACGGCAACAGCGTCAGCCAGAATGTTCACGCCCTTCAAGAGCTTCAAACGAGCGCGGTCATCGAACAGAAGTTGCTTAGGCACTTCGGGACTCCTGGGGAGTGATGTGTCTGGTGGGAGAGGGAGCCATCAGCGGTCAGCCTTCAGCGGTCAGCCAGAATCAACCAGGACGTATCTGGCTGAAAGCTGACGGCTGAGAGCTTCCCCGCTCTACTTGACGATCTTGGCGAGGATGTCGCTTTCGCGGAGGATTTTGACTTCCTGGCCATCGACTTCGATGTCCGTCCCGCCGTACTTGCTGAACAGGACTTCGTCGCCCAGGACGACCGAAATCGCCACGCGGTCGCCGCTCTCCAGCAGGCGGCCCGGCCCCACGGCCAGCACCTTACCCCGCTGGGGCTTTTCCTTGGCCGCATCGGGCAGGACGATCCCGCCAGCTGTGGTTTCTTCGGCATCGACCGGACGAATGACGACACGATCATCGAGAGGCTTGAGGCTCATGCTCATTGGTGAATTCCTGAATTCGTTAAGAGTTGATCGAGGAGAACGCCCAGGGGTTGCAACCCCTGAGCTTGTGCGACTGACGACTCTGCTCTGACTGACGACTGAACACTGACGACTTCTCTTAGAACCCGCCCATGCCGCCCATCCCCATGCCACCCATTCCACCACCACCGTGGTCATGGTCTTGGTGGCCGTCCTTGTCGTCAGCCGCCTTGGGCTCTTCGACAACGATCGAGTCAGTAGTCATCAGCAGGCAGGCCACGCTGGAGGCGTTCTGAAGGGCCAGACGCACGACCTTGGTCGGGTCGACGACGCCGAATTCGAACATGTCACCATAACGCTCGTTCAGAGCATCAAAGCCATAGTTCACGTCGGTGGACTTGCGAACATTGTTCGCCACCACCGAGCCGTCCATGCCCGCGTTACTGGCAATCATCCGCAGTGGCATTTCGAGAATGTTCTTCACGAGCTGGACGCCGAGGGCCTCGTCACCGGTCAGCTTGACCTTGTCGAGGGCCTTCGAGCAACGCAGCAGAGCCACGCCGCCGCCAGGAACGATCCCCTCTTCGACGGCAGCACGAGTCGCGTGCAGGGCGTCGTCGATCAGATCCTTGCGTTCCTTCATTTCAGTTTCAGTGACAGCCCCAACGTTGATCTGGGCCACACCGCCCGCCAGCTTAGCCAGCCGCTCTTGCAGCTTCTCGCGGTCGTATTCGCTGTCGGTCTTGTCGATCTCGGCACGAATCTGAGCGGCACGGCCTTCGATGGCTTCCTTCTTGCCCGCCCCTTGAACCACAGTGGTGTTCTCGGCGTCGATCCGAATCTTCTTGGCCGAACCCAGGTCCGCCAGCGTGACCGCTTCCAGCTTCAGGCCGAGATCCTTGAAGATCGCCTTACCCGCTGTGAGGATCGCGAGGTCTTCGAGCATCGCCTTGCGACGATCGCCGTAGCCCGGAGCCTTGACGGCACAGACCTTGATGATGCCTCGCATCTTGTTGACGACGAGGGTGGCGAGTGCCTCCCCTTCGATGTCTTCGGCGATGATCAGCAGTTGGGCACCGGCCTTGGAGACCTGCTCCAGAAGCGGCACCAGCGAACGGGCGTTGGATATCTTCTCTTCGTGGATCAGGATCTTGACGTTGTCCATCTCGCACACCTGATCGTCTTCGTTGGTCACGAAGTGCGGGGACAGGTAGCCGCGCTCGAACTGCATCCCCTCGACCAGATCGATTTCGGTCTGCGTCTGGCGACCTTCTTCGATGGTGATGACCCCGTCCTTGCCGACCTTCAGCAGGGCGTCGGCCAGGATGCGACCGATTTCCTTGTCGTTGTTGCCCGCGATGGCAGCGACCGTTTCAATCGCCTTGCGATCGGTGGCCGACACCGGCTTGGACATCTTCTTCAGGTTCTCGATAACCGCTTCGACAGCCTTCTGCACACCGCGACCCAGAGCGACCGGAGCGGCCCCCGCAGCGATGAACTTCAGACCTTCGCGGAACATGGCTTCGGCCAGAACCGTGGCGGTCGTCGTGCCGTCTCCGGCGGAGTCGCCAGTCTTGCTGGCCGCTTCCTTGACCAGTTGGACACCGCAGTTCTGGAACTTGTCTTCCAGCTCGATATCCTGAGCAACGGTCACGCCGTCCTTGGTGATCTTCGGAGCGCCCCAGCCCTTGTCGAGGACCGCATTGCGGCCTCGTGGTCCGAGCGTACAAGCGACAGCCCGAGCCAGCTTGGAAACACCTTCCAACAGCTGCTTGCGAGCGTCTTCGTCAAAACTGAGCAATTTAGCCACAGTTGATCCTCTGATTCGGCGTGTCAGGTGACTGGATTGCGTCTTCGTCCCGAACCGGCAGCGGACTGCCTGATTCGAGGAATTACGAATGACGGGTGGCTGAGAGAGCAACCGCTGTGCCAGCGATCGTGAAACAGACGTAACCGATATGTGAGTAATGAGTAAAGTGCGTTTGTATGGTCGTCCCCAACTCCCTCCACTGCCAGCTTGGCAGAGACGCTATAGTTTCCAGACTGGCAGACGCGAGTTCCGTCTTCCGCACTGGTTCGAAGGGATGAATCGCTGCTGCGAATCTGATTGGGAGCTGTCTGGGGGGTGAGAATTTGGACAAGTGTGAGTCGCTGCAGCAATCGGGCTGGCCTGACGTCTCGTTTCCCAGGGTGTGTGCCTCAGAAAAGTAGGCAACTGCCAGCTTCTGCCCCCTCTCCCTCGCGATCGGCTTGATCGTCAGGGAAAAACCTCACTGCGGGGGAGAGGGCTGGGGTGAGAGGGCTACCAAAACGCTTCCCCTGAGCCCCTCACCCCGGCCCTCTCCCCACAGTCATGTCCTCTCCGAATGTCGAGTCGCCTGTGGGGAGAGGGGGCAGAGTCTGCGGCACTGATGCTTGGGACGCACGCGCCGTTCAATCCGTGGGGAGACGACGGTCTCCCGCGCCCCGTATTGTGGTCAGGTGGGAGGGAATGTGGCCAGAGCAGTTGGGGGAAGTTGAGGAGCGTGGATCAGGGGCTCGGATTCCGTGATGCGTCCTCAGAACTGATGCGAGACAACAAATCGCCTGGAACGAGAGCAGTCACAGGGCTATGCAAGAAATCGGAAACATTTCTGGTCACGATCAGATCCATCCCGGATGCGACCGCACAGCGAATCAGCACGTTATCTTCATAGTCATGGCCAAGTTCTGTCGTGGCTTCGAGAAGAACCTCTCCATCCACCGGGATCACTTCAAACGCCGCCAGACATTCGAGGATACCTCGCATCGCGAGTGGCAGCCCCACCAGCTTTCTGGCGACATAAAACAAATTTGTCACAGTGGTTGCGACCACGTAGCCTTGAATTATCCGTCGGTGATTCGCGTCCCAGACCTGCCGGGAATCGGCCACCCAAGGCGCACGATTCAGTAATACATCCAGAACGACATTGGCGTCAATCAGCACTTTCATGAGGCGTGCTTCCGCTGCAATTCATCGGCAAGAATGTCATCGCATTCGTCATCAGACAGTGTGGATGTTCCGGGATTCCAAAGCCCCAATACCGATTCAGAGGCTGGACCCTTGACCGATCCAACCGCCGTGGAGGAATCCGGACTGAGCGTCTCCAGAACACGCCGCGCGAGTGCTATGCGAGATTCGGCAGGCCACGTTTTCACCTGCTGCAAGACGAGTTCCACTTCGAGACTCGACGCGACCATAAGAACGCTCCCACTCAGCTCTCCATGTTCAGGACAGTAACTCAACTATACCCGCACTCACCCGCCAGGGCGATAGAACCGTTGCCGATGACTCTCCCGGAGTCCCTCCCACCGCAACGCGGTTTGGCACGCGGGTGAATTTCCCTCAATGCCAATGCGGATATGATACTCCGGACGCCCGGGATGTTCCGACCTTGATCGTTTCTACTGTATCGGCACACTCAAGTTCGATGTACCAGTCCTCTGGACCGCCATCAATGACATCAACGCACTCGAAATGATGTCCTGGATAACGGAATCTGAGGCCACAACACAAAATCAGAATTTCCGTTTGCCCATTCGGGCCACGATATGGAATCATCTCCGTCTCCTAGAGTAAGTGAGTAGACCCTGTGCGACTATTTTGCCTTGTCCTTGGTATCTCTGTACCCATCCTTGTATCCCTCAACATACGTGTCAGTGAAGTTCTTGCCCTTCGCAACCGCCTCACCAAGAGGTGGCCGCATGTCGCGATCTTTGCCAGTTTGAGCGTCAGCCTTTCCTTGACTGTGCCCTTTGTTGTATCCGTCTGCCATTGGCTTTCCTTTCATCGTAGAGTGGCCCAAGCATCGCTCTAGATGTCTGGGTGACGCAGGAACAAGAGTGATTGAATGCAATCCATCGTAACCTCTCGTTGTTGTGATTTTTAACCATCAAAATCGTGGATTGCAAAAAAAATCTAGTGAGATTTCTGACACGTGTGTGCGCGGTGTGAACCTATGAAGAACAGTGTGTTCGGGCTCACGCGCCCGGCATGCATGGTTACAGCCCCGCCAGCGACACCTGCAACTTCCCGGCCAGCTCATTGATCTGCCGCCACGTCTCATCCGGGATGCTGACGCCGTTTGCCGCCCGTTCCGTGGCCCGGCGTTCTTCGATCTCGCCGGGGAGGAGAATCTCTTTCACGCCGGGGGCGGTGCGGCTGCTCTTGATGTGGGTGGCGTACTGGGTCATCCAGGCGTCGTACTCTTCGCGGGGCAGGAAGTGCTCGACCGAGATCAGCGACATCCAGACGCCGTTGGCCCCGCGCGGCAGGTCGGTGCGGGCGATCCCGCTGCCCGAGAGGATGCCGCAAAAAACATCGATCATCACCGCCAGACCGAACCCCTTGTGCCCCATCATCGCCCCGCCGAGAGAGAGGATCGACCCGACCGGAGCGTTATAGAACACGCCCGGATCGGTCGTCGGGTTTCCTTCGCTGTCGATGATCAGCCCCTCGGGAACCTGCTCCCCCTTCTGGTACGAAACTCGCAGCTTCCCCTCAGCGGTGGCGCTGGTGGTCATGTCGAGGACCATCGCGGAGTCGCCCCTCGGAGCGGACATGCTGATGGGGTTGGTGCCGATGCGGCGTTCGACTCCGCCGAACGGGGCGACCCCGCCCGGACCGGGAGCGTTGACGCACATCGTGGCCAGGAACCCGGCCTCAGCTGCGCGCTGGGTGTAGGCCCCGAGACGACCGACATGGTTGCAGTTGCGGATCAGGACGGTCGAAGTCCCGGTCTCGCGACCCTTGGCGATGGCGATGTCGAGGGCCTGGCTCATCACGACCTGGCCAAAGTTGAAGCCACCATCGATCAGGGCGTATCCCGGTGCTTCCTTGAGCACTGCCAGCGGAGCGCCGAGCTTCACGTGCCCGTCCTGAATCATCTGCACGTACTGCACCAGCCGCATGACCCCGTGGCTGTCGTGGCCAACCAGATTGGCATCGGCCAGTTCGTGTCCGACGATGGCGGCGTCGGTAGGTGAGACCCCGGCTCCTTCGAGGATGCGAGTGGCGAGGGTGTTGAGTTGAGGATGGGTCAGGACAGGCATGGGGCAACTCGGGGTTAGTGTCCCACCGCGACAGGCGGCAGCGGGACAAGTGGATCAGAACGCAGGCCGGGAATATACCGAAAACGAGCGAGGCAGGGGACAGCCGGTTGTAGAACGGAATTCATTCAGTTCTCGCGGGACGAGGACTGAGTGAACTCACCTCTTTACAGGCTGCCCGACAAGCAACTCTGTCCAGGGATATGACTTGCGTCACCCGATCATTACGGCGTGTCAGTTTGAGGGACTTGATTGCAAGTCGTTGCCTAAACAACGTTTGTTTCTTAGAGATTTTGTATATGAGCTCCTGAATAGATATTTGCCTTCTTGAGAGCTTCTGAGTCAACCGCTCGCGGACGACCTTGGCATCGGCCCCCTTCAACTGTTTCATGATCTTGCCGAGGACCGCCCCGATGGATTGTTCCTTTCCGGCCTTGAAGTCCTCGACCGCCTTCGGGCTGTCGAGGATGGCCGACTCGATCGCTGCGTCGAGGAGACCGGTGTCATTGACGACCTTGAGCCCCTTCTCGGCGATGATCGTGTCGATGCGATTGAGCGTGATGGACTGGTCCTCATCGGCATCGAGCAGCAGTTGAGCGTACACCTCGCGGGCTCCCTTAATGGTGAGTTCACCAGAGACGATGCGCTTCAACACCGACCCGAGGACATCCGCCGGGATCGGAAACTTAGCAATTGCCAACTTGCGGTCATTCAAGTCGCGCTGCACATCTTGCGTCACCCAGTTCGCAGCCGACTTACCATCCCCGCACAATCCAGCCACCGTTTCGAAGTACCGGGCCAGGTCGGCCCCCTGGTTCACGATCACTGACGCATCATACAGCGAGAGCCCGAACTCGGTGCGATAGCGCGATCGGCGAACAGCGGGGAACTCGGGCAGCTCGCGGCGGATGTCTTCGATCCGTTCGGGACTCGTCGTGATCGGCACGAGATCGGGGCACGGGAAGTAGCGGTAGTCAGCGGCCTCTTCCTTCGCCCGTTGAGCGGTGGTCATCCCACGGTCGGGGTCCCAGCCGCGTGTCTCTTTGTCGGCCCCGGGGTCGCCCATCTTGCGACCGGTCTTCTGGAACTCAGCGAGTTGTCGCTGGACCTCGTACTCGATGGCGGCCTCGACGGCTCGGAAGCTGTTGAGGTTCTTGACTTCGACGATGGGCGTCGCGACCGGTTTGCCGTCCGGCTGGTCGATATGGAGATTCACGTTTGCGTCGCAGCGGAGGCTCCCCTCCTGCATGTTGCAGTCAGAGACTCCGAGGTACGTCAGCAGCAGGTGCAGCTCTTCGAGGACGGCTTTGGCCTCTTGAGCCGAGCGGATGTCGGGGTCACTCACGATTTCAAGTAGCGGCGTCCCAGCGCGGTTGAGGTCGACCTGGCTGTCGCGCCCGCGCCCCGACTCGTCGTGCATATTCTTCCCCGCGTCCTCTTCGAGGTGCGCCCGGCGGATGCGGACGCGGCGGGCGACTCCCTCGGCGGTGAATGTCTCGACCCACCCGTTCTGGCAGAGCGGCAGGTCGAACTGACTGGTCTGATACCCCTTGGGCAGATCGGGGTAGAAGTACTGCTTGCGGTCCCACTTGGTAAAGGGTGTGACCTCGCAATTGAGCGCCAACCCGGTCATTTGGCCGAGGTGAACCGCCTCCCGATTCAACACCGGCAACGACCCCGGTAGCCCCAGGCAGACCGGGCAAGTCTGCGTGTTCGGCTGAGTCGGGTTGAACTTGTTGACGCACCCGCAAAAGATCTTTGTGCGGGTGTTCAGCTGGACGTGGACTTCGATGCCGATGATGGTTGTGGCGTGCATGGCGGCGGGAATCGGGGACGGTGGCACAGGGAGAGGCCGCATCGTAATCGAACGCGCATCGAGAATCGCCCGTAGCCAGTGTCTCACTTCACCGGTTTCACCACCTCGGGCGGCGGCGGCGGGACGGCGGGGGATGAAGTCGTCAACGGGGGGAGCTTCCTGTCCTTGTGGCTCTGCAGCACCTCCTTGACGACGCTCGTTGGAATCAGCAGCGACTCGGTCCGGCCTGAGCGGGCGATGTTGATCCCAACCACTTGGCCGTCGATATTCACCGCCGGGCCGCCGCACTCTTCGGGCTTGAGGACGCTGTCATGCTGCAGGGCTGCGGGGAAGCCGCTGGCCCGCCGACTGACCTCGCCGCCCAGCCGATTCTGCTGGGCGATGCGGGACAGGAAATCACCGAACGGATGGGTCAGCGTCGCGGGGAGTAAGAGAGTCTTCCCGTCGCGCCGCACCTCCAGCGTGAGCGTCTCGCCGGGCTGGTGTTTGGCCACTGCTTCGATCAATTCCCTCCGCGATCCGACCGCGACCGTGCCGACTTTCAGGATCGCATCCCCGACCTTCAGCCCCGCAGTTTTGGCAGCGCTGTTGTCGAAGACGGTGTCAATCACCGCCTCGCCGGGACCATCCGCGAGCTTGATCCCCAGGACGCCGTGGTGGTTCGGATCCTTCTCGATGCCCCGCCGCGCGACACTGACGACGCCGACCGCCAACGGCAGTTTTTCGGGCCCTGGAGTAATCACAAACTGTCCGATGGCCGGGTCGACTCCATTGCTCCAGGGGGCCACCGACCACCCGGAGCCGGTCGCCTGAAGGACAACCAGATCGTGCGTTTCGGACCAGCCGACGGGCCGCGCGGGGAGTTTCTCCTTGCCGCGCTGCACGGTGATGACGCGAATGGGATCGATCTCGCTGGCCTTGGAGACGATCAACCCTTCGGTCGAGACCACCAGCCCCAGCGCCACCGGCTTGTCATCCATCAGGACGCGCACGACCGAGGGACGCACCGCCTGAATCACCGGTTCAAAGGCTATGAGGACACGCGCCCCCGTCGTCAACCGGTCCGGCGGCAACGCCTTCTGCGCGAACGCCGCAGCCGTCGGCCCGAGGACCATGAACACCAGCAACCCAGCACGGCAGAACATCGAAGAGAGCAACCGCATCGGGTTCTCCTGGGAGAGAGGTTCATCGACGAGAAGCACAACTGACACTTCGGCGAGCGGGGTAGCGTTTGGTCGAACACCTGTTAGATATGATATCGGCTTTCGGGGGCAGAACCCATCTGTCAGACTCCGGATCGTGGGCCAATCCAGTCTGAAAGATGTCGTCCCCTCCCAAGAATCCCGCTACCGGCATGCCCCTGATCCCCCTCACCGATCTAAGTGACGCGCGGCTCGAACCGTACCGGAACCTGAAGCTCTCGAACCAGACGCGGACCTCCGGGCATCTGATTGCCGAGGGGCATCGCGTCGTGAAACGGCTGGTCGAGAGCGACTTCGCCGTCGATTCGATCCTGGTCACCGACCGCAGGGCTCACATGGTCGAGGGGATCGATCTCGACCGGTATCGCATCTATGTCCTCCCCGACGAACTGGCCAGTCAGCTGGTCGGGTACGACTTTCATGGCGGCGTCGTGGCAGCCGGGTGGCGGCGGGAATCTCCGGCGATCTCCGACTGGTTGCCGACGGACGCTGCGACTCACGAGAGGGTGGTCGTCTGCCCGCGAATCACCGACCCGGACAACCTGGGGACGCTGATCCGGCTGTGCGTGGGGTTTGGGGTGCGGGCTTTGATCCTGGGGCCGGGCTCGACCGACCCGTTCTCGCGACGGGTGCTGCGGGTCTCGATGGGGCATGCGTTCTTCCTGCCGATCATGCAGGTCGACGAACTCGAGCCTCAGTTAACGGCCTTGCGAGAGCGCCACGAGTTCCGGTTTCTGGCGACGGTCCTCGACCCGAGTGCGACGCCGCTCGAGCGGTTTCGGTTTTTGGGGGATGCCGAGAGCGGATCGCGGACCTCGCGGATCGGGTTGCTGTTCGGTAACGAGGCCGACGGTCTCGAACCCGCATGGGTCCACTTCTGCGATGAGCGGGTCACGATCCCGATGGGGCCGCGGGCGGATTCGCTCAACGTGGCGGTGTCGGCGGGGATCTTTCTGCACTGGTTCCGGGGGGCGTAGGCGATGTCGCACCGCGACTCGCATTCCGCACGCCCCCGAGGGCCCTATCGACAACGAGCGGGTGGATGTCAGTCCCCCGTGCCAGTGCGACATGACCCACGGAATAAAGACTTCCGAAGTCTTCGGAGACTTCGGAAGTCTGACGGTTCACCAGCGATTTCGGAGAAATCGCCGACAATGGGGCCCGTCCTACTTCAGGCCGCTGCGTTCGAGCAGCAACACCGAGGTATCGTCGTGACGACCCTGCCCCTGGGTGAACTCGTGCGATTCGTCGAAGAGTTTCTGCAGGGCGGCACCCAGCGGCTCCTGGGCCATCGAACGGAGCGTCTGTGTAATCCCCTTGACGCCGAACTCGGCATGGGCCTCTGCCGACTGGCCGGGGAAGGCTTCCGCTAAACCGTCGGTGTAGAACAGGACGCGGCAATTGACGGGGATATAGGTCTGCTGGGCTGTGAATTCGGCTTCGGAGTAGACCCCCAGCGGGAGTCCACCGGCCTCATCCCCGGCGACGTTGACGACCTCCCCAGTCTCCAGATTCTGCAGCATCGGCACCGGATGGCCCGCGCTCGACCACGTGAGGATGTTCGTCTTCGGGTCGAGTACTCCGTACAGCAGAGTGATGAACCCACCGTCTTCGTTCACGACCTTTTGCTTGCACAGCCGCTCGTTGACGTAAGCCACGAGCGTCGACGGATCGCGAAATCGGTCGGTGCGGATCATCTGGATCAGCGCGTGCATCGTCATGATCGACATGCACGCCTTCATGCCGTGCCCCGAGGCGTCCCCCACCAGCAGCACGATCGTATCGTCCGGCAGGAAGAACGCATCGTAGTAGTCGCCTCCGGCCATCGTCACCGGCTGGCCACCGAGGACGCGAATCTGGGACGACTCATACTTGGCGACAATCTCGTAGCCCGCCGGGCTCAAGATGATTTGCGGAATGATCGATTCCTGCAATCGCCGCACCGAGTCGATCTCCCGCCGCAACTTCTCGGCCACTAGGCGTTCTCGCTCCGACTCGGCCTGGCGGATCGCCGCATCCATAATCGCGATGAGCAAGAACATGTAGTCGCCCGAGCTGTCCCTCAAGATGTACGACCGCAGCCCGTTGGTGAGGAAGCGAGCGATGCGGAACACATCGTCATTGCGGCAGGCCCCGACGATTGGACAGTCGTCCCGGTATTCTCGAATGAGCTGAAAGGTCTCGAACGCTGTGTCGTGGTCGGGATGGCTGATCGACATCAGGATCGCATGCCAGGTATCCTGATTCGTGGCGAGGGTCCGGAACTCAGTCGGATCGGTGACGACGATCGTATCATCCGGATTGTCCCCGACGTTGAGGTACATGCGGAGCAGTTCCGCTTCAGCGGGATCATCCCAGCAGACGAGAATGCGCATCGAGCGAGCCTTGCGACTAAGAGCGGGCCGGGCCACCCAGCCAGGAGAGGGAGGAAGGATCAACGAAGTGTGATCTTTGGGACCACATTTGGGGAGGAATTCCCTCTCGCAATCCGGTGACTTTGAGGAAGTTCCTCTACAATGGATTTTAGGCCAGAACGTGGGCGCAGTACCGACAGACTTCCGAAGTCTTCCGGGACATCGGAAGTCTATTCCGGCTCGCCCACGTTCTGGCGAACGTGGCTACGACAGAGATCCATCAGGAGTTCACAGCGTGTCGGCAAAACCGTGGGGCGGTCGATTCCAAGAGGCCACCGACAAGCGGGTCGAGAAGTTCACCGAGTCGATCAGCTTCGACGCCCGGTTGGCGGCTGTCGACATTCGCGGGTCGAAGGCCCATTCCGCAATGCTGGCCGAGGTCGGACTCATCACTTCTGCCGAGCGCGATCAGCTGCACGCCGAACTCGACAACATCGGCGGAGAGATCGAACGTGGCGAAATGGCCTGGCAGACCGAACTCGAAGATGTCCATATGCACATCGAGTCGGCACTCATCGCTCGCCTCGGCGACGTGGGTCGCAAGCTGCACACCGGTCGCAGCCGCAATGACCAGGTGGCGACCGACCTGAAGCTGTACACCCGCGATGCGATCGACCATGTCGATCATCTGCTGGGCGAGGTGCAGCGGGCGTTTGTCGAGCGGAGCGATCGAGACCTCGACATCGTGCTGCCGGGGTACACGCATATGCAGCGGGCTCAGCCGGTGTGTGCGGTCCATTACTGGCTGTGCTACTGCGAGAAGTTCCAGCGTGACCGGGAGCGACTGGCCGACTGCCGCAAGCGAGTCAACGTCTCGCCGCTGGGAGCAGCCGCGCTGGCGGGGACGACGCTGCCGATCGACCGGCACATGTCGGCAGAGTTGATGGGGTTCGCGGAGGTGGCGGCGAATAGTCTGGATGTGTCCAGTGACCGCGACTTCCTGATCGAGTTCACGTCGGCCTTGGCCCTGATCGCGGTGCATCTGAGTACGCTGGCCGAGGAGTGGATTCTGTGGTGTACGACCGAGTTCAACGTGCTGCATCTCCCCGATGCCTTCACGACCGGCTCGTCGATCATGCCGCAGAAGAAGAACCCCGATGTGCTGGAGCTGATTCGCGGCAAGACCGCTCGCGTGGTGGGAGCCCTGCAACAGCTGTTCGTAATGGTGAAGGGCCTGCCGCTGGCGTACAACCGCGACCTGCAAGAGGACAAGCTGGCGATGTTCCAGGCGTACGACACAGTGGTCGCGTCGCTGGAGCTGACCGCCGAGATCGTGCGGCGAGCGGAACTCAAACGGGAGCCGATCGAGGCCCGGCTTGAAGACGGGTTCCTCGACGCGACGACGCTGATGGAGTACCTGATCCTCAAGGGGGTTCCGATGCGCAGCGGGCACGAGATCGTCGGCAAGCTGGTCGGCCTGTGCGAGGGCCGCAAGTGCCGGTTGGCGGATCTGAGCATCGAAGAGTTGAAGACTGCCTGCCCCGTGATCGAAGCCGACGTGCGGACCTCGCTCGGCTCCCGCAACGTCGTGAAGGCTCTGCAGAGCTACGGCTCCGGGGGCTTCGGGCCGGTCAATGAGCAGCTCATTAAGTGGAAGGCCCGCGTCGCCGAGTGAGCGTGTTCATAGGACGGGCCCCGTTGGCCCGTCCGGTGAAGGAGATCCCACGATACCACGATCACCCGATCCCGGTCTTGCGATCGATCGACTCCAGATCGCGCAGAAACAGGGCCAGCGTGGCTTGCAGCGTCTCGGGTTGGATTTGCCAGTTCGGCTTCTCGTCGGTGTACTTGGAACAGTGGTCGACCACCACCCGGTACAGGAACTTAAACAGGTGCCGGGGTGCCCGCAGCTTGTCGAAGATGTTGATCAGATCGGGATCAGTAATCGCCGGAGCAAAAAAGTCGCGGATGCTGATCGGCTTCTCAGCCAGCTTGGCACAGGCTCGCACGCGGTCGTTGGCGATGTCATAGAGCCCTTGGCCGGACCAACTCAGGTCGCGGATCAGGTTCTGCTTGTCGAGCCGCGAACGCTCGTAGAACTCCTTCTCTTCCTTCTGCAAGAAACCCGACACCACCGACGGCAGCAACAGCTTGAACGCCAGACCGGGGTGCTTGAGGAACTTGTTGTCGAACAGCGGCCAGATCAGATCGCGCATCCGCTCCGGAGATCCGTTGATCAGGTGCGGCTCGTCGACCCGGTCGACCAGCACGACGACGCTGGCAAAGCCCAGGGTCTTCAGCAGAGCCTGCAACTTAATCAGCATCTCGTAGCGGTCATCACCGCGCGAGGCCCGAGGCACCGGCTGCCCCAGGAGTTCGGAGGAGTTGAACTTCGCCAACAGCGACCGCAAGACCGGCACCGTGTGATCGACGACCCGCACTTGGCTCTTGATCCGCCACGCGCCCCAGAAGAGTCGCAATTGATACCACACAAGGGGAAGCCAGCAGGCCACGGCCAGTCCGATGACCCACGTCTTCGCCAGACCGCCCCAGCCTGCGCCGTACCAGTAAGCTCCACCGAGGACGGCGGCTGTGGCCAGCAGGGAGTACAACGGCATCAGGAACCGGCCCCACGAGCGGAACTTCAAGGCCGCCCGCAGTAGACTCCAGCGGAGCAGCGGGGCCAGCGAGCGGTTCTGATCATAGATCGTCGCCATCAGCAGCAGATCGCGCTTCTGCGGGCGGGTCAGTTGGTCGAGAGCATCCGGCGTGATCTTGGCCGACGAGTCATTCGGATCGTTGCCATTGTTGCGGATGATGTCGGACAGCCGGGTCACGGCCAGCGACAGAATGGCGTCCATGTGGTCCCACAGCTTCCAATTCTGGAGGGCCTTTTCCGGCTTGCGGCGGCTGCCGGAGAGCCGCTCGCGGAAGCAGTCGAGGAACGGGTTGAAGTCATCGTATTGGAGCACGAAGGCCCGGATGGTCGGGTTCTGGGAGTTGTACTCGGCCAGTTTGTCGATGATCTGCAGCCGCAGCGCGGTCTTGCCCGCGCCCTGCTCGCCGAACACGACCGAGGTCGCCGGGGTGGCTGGGTTGCCGTAGATCTTGTCCCAGGCGGCGTGGTGAATCCCCTTCAGACAGTGCGACTGAAACACGCGATCTGACTGGGCATCCTCTTCCGCGAACGGATTGTCGGTGACGCCGTAATGGCCAAGGAACTGATTGACTTTCATGGGACCGCTCGGGGGTTTCGTTCGTCGCGAGGCGGCGACGATCTCACATGGTGCAGTTGATGCAAACTGTTCAGTCTGCGCAGCTTCGTGCCTCCGGAGATTAAGGAGCAGACCAGACACCGGGCAAGGCGGTGAGTGGAAATTCCCCGCGATGAGTACGCAGGCAGCGACCGCCGAGCAGCGAGCGGAAGCGGAACGAGCCGCAGGCGTGCCAGTGGGCGTCAGCCCCCGGACCGAGCGACGCTCGATTTCAGTGTTACCCTCGCGCAGGCCCGAAGCGGATGAGTTCGCCGAGGTCTAGTGCTTAAACGCGAAGGGTCCGGGGGCTGACGCCGCCCGGCTCGCCTGCGGCTCGCTGGAGGTCGAGTTGAACCTGCCAGACCGGCTCCTCACCTGAACAAACTCGACCGCCATGAAAGCGCCTTTTCACCATGCCAAGCCAGCCCTCTCCCCCGAAATTCGCACCAAGTGAAAGACACATCGCTCGCGGGGGAGAGGAGGCAGAATCCCACGGCTGCCGACTTGTCTGATGCACACACGATCACGGGGCTGGCGAGTGTCTCGACGAAAGGATCTGGTCGGTGGCTAAAGTCGAGAGTCCGAGGTGTGCCTTCAGTGCCTCATAGGACTTGCGAGAAACGACCTCGTCCTCGCGGCGTTTCACGGCCCGAATCAGCAGGTTCTTCGGCGTGTGGTCGAGGTCCACGAACTCCAGAATCTGCGTGCGGTAGCCTGCCGACTCCAAGGCTGCGGCGCGCAGGGCATCGGTCGCCAGGGCGGCGAAACGTTCCTTCAGGATACCGTGTTTCAGCAGCAGATCGAGCGGCTCCGACTGAATGGAGCGAGCGACTTCGTGCTGACAGCACGGCACGGCCAGGATCACATCCGACTGCCAGCGGACGGCCTGCGCGAGGGCCTGGTCCGTGGCTCCGTCGCAGGCGTGGAGCGCGACGGCGAGATGCACGGGCTCCGTCTGCTCGACCGCTGAAATCGGCTGGGCGGCGAACTCGATGCCATCGAGTTGGAGGCGTTCGCACAACCCGCGGCAGGTCTCGATCACGTCGGCATTCTGGTCGATGGCCAGGATGCGGACCGCGCGCTGTTTCACGTTGACCAACAAGTGATGCAGCGCAAAGGTCAGGTAGCTCTTCCCCGACCCGAAGTCGACGACTCGTAGCGGTCCATCTGGGGGGAGGTGCGGAACGATGTCGTGGACGAGTTCCAGAAAGCGGTTGATCTGGTGGAACTTGTGGCTCATGCTCGCCCGGACGCGGCCCTCAGCCGTCATGACCCCGATGGCTTCGAGGAACGGGCAGGGCTGGCCTTCGGGGATCAGGTACTGCTTTTCGCGGTTGTGCGCGACCGGCGGGGGCGTGCGCTGGGTGGCCTTTTCGGTGGCCTTGACCGAGGCTCCGTCTCGTGAGCGAAACTGGAAATCGGATACGGTCGTCAGCAGGTTGGCCTCGCGGAAGACCTTCGGGAAAAGTTGTTCCACGCGCGATAAGCTCTCGCGGACGGAGAGGTTCTCGTGCCGCTCTTGAGTCCCGACTCGCGCGGTCCATTGCAACTGGAGACCGTCTTTGAGCTGCACGCAGCGGACGGTGTAGCGCGTCGGCGGGGATTCGGTCTTGGATTTTGGGACCGAGGCGGGAGCGCTGAGGACGAGTTTGACGAGCGTCAGCCCGGTGACTGCTGCCTCAAATGCCGGGTTTAATGAGGGCGGCATGGCAGTCCGTTGGATGGAAGCGAGACTGACTTCGTAAGCCGTTCACCCACGCTCTGACGAATATAGCTGCCTTCGCCAGAAGGCGGGCGAATGGGCCACGGCGTTCGCGGTGCCGAAAGACTGCCGAAGTCTGTCCCCGGGTTCGAAAGCGGGTTCCGGCCCCCCACGTTCTGGCGAACGCGGCTACACCGATTCCGAGGTCAACTCGACCGGAGCCGACTTCGGCGGCTCGAACTTGGGAGCGATGATGGTCTCGTCGAGCGAGGCCAATGGTTCGGGGCGCTTGGCCGACGGACTCGGGGAATAGGCCGACGAATAGCTGGGCTTGCTGCGGCCCTCGACTTCGTCCTGGAACCCGCTGATCCCCTTCTTGAACTCCGCGAGTCCCTTGCCGAGGTTCTTGGCCACCTCGGGCAATCGCTTGCCAAACAGCAGCAGACCGATCATCCCCAAGACCAGCAGTTCACCGAAATTCGCACCAAACATGTCACACCTCCGACCGGCGAGTTCTGACCCCTGTGGCCGAACGAGTGCCGGATCAAACACTCCGCATACATTCATCCTATCGGACAGGAGGTGAGAGTCAAATCGGTCTGCGAAAGGAATGAAGTGTCGTCGATTCGGGGCAGGTTCCAAGGTTCGGACATAACCACCGTTCCCAAGACAGCTTACACCGTCTTCGACCCAAGAGACACACGTTGACGCATCGGCGGCTGCCCCTATAATCCGGTCCGTCGATCGGGGGCCAGGAGTGAGCCATTCCACCCTGAGACGTGGATCACCCCCTCGCAGGAGCAATTCAGATGGCCGCAACCAACGTCGTTGAACTCACCGATGCCAATTTCGATGCCGAAGTCAGCCAGAGTGCTGTCCCGGTCCTGGTCGACTTCTGGGCCACCTGGTGCGGCCCGTGCATGCAGCTTTCGCCGACGATTGATGCGCTGGCCACCGAGTTCTCGGGGAAGGTCAAGATCGGCAAGGTCAACATCGACCAGAACCGTGCCCTGCCCGTTAAGTACCGCGTGAACGCCATCCCGACGCTGATGGTGTTCAAGGGCGGGCAACTCGTCGAAACCATGCAGGGGGCGCAGTCGAAGGACAAGCTGACGGCGATGTTGAACAAGCACGCATCCTAGAGTAGCCACCTTCGCCAGAAGGTGGGCGAACACTCTGGGCATTGTCGGTGCCAGCAGACTTCCGAAGTCTTCGATGACTTCGGAAGTCTTTCCCGGCAACCCGCGTTCTGGCGAACGCAGCGACGGGGGCGCGAGGAGATGTTCATGCGGCTGCTCCCCTTTTCGGTGTGCGGTGTCCTGCTGTTTGCTGGGGTGGCCTCCGTCGTGTGCGGCGATGAGCCCGCCGTGGCCAAAGCAACCCCTAAATCCCCCCAGGGCCTCAGCGCCGATGCTTGGGCCGAAATCATCCGCGCGGCGGTGATCGCCGCATTGCCGGAAAAAACGATCGTCGACAAGCACTGGGGTCACTCCACCTCGGTCTTCTCCCGCTACGAAATCAAGACCCGCAAGGGCCGCATCACGATGAAACCCCTGACCACAGAGGTCAACCACGGGTTCTGGCAGCGTCAAACAGTCACGATGCTGAAGCCGGATGAGACGCTGCAGATCGAATTCCAGAACGCCCAGCGGCAACCCAATGGCCGGTTGACGTTCACCATGCGAGTGGTCCTGCGAGCGCGGGTCAGCACCGAGTTTGTCCACTGGGTGTACGGGGTCAAGGGCCTCAACGGGGAGGTCGAGGCCGATGTCACCGTGGCCGCTGACGCAGCTTGTTCTCTCGACCTCACGACCGTGCGGGAGAAGGGGGATCTTTTCCCGTCACTGCAATTGGTCCCCGAAGTGACGGACCTGCGGCTCAAGGTCCACGACATCGATGCTCGCAAGATCGGGGTCATCGGCGGTTGGGCGGCGGAGCAAATCGGGGATACCTCGCGAACCTCAGTGAACAATATTCTGAATGAGTTCGAGGGCGCGATCCTGAAGGATTTGCAGCGTAAGATTGAGAAGAATCGGGATCGGTTGAAGATCTCCCCGGCGAAGCTGCTGGGCGGAGCGAAGCCGCGGTCCGCTGCCGTCAAGACGAATTAGTGGGACAGCGCCACTTTTCCGGATCTGTCTCGCCATCGACGAGAGCGGCAGGCGTCAGCCTGTCGAGGCCCTCACCTGCATGCCGCATTGAGTACGCCCGGTAGATTCGATACCACCGTCACACTGTGGCTCTTGCGCAGGGACCGTGATGAATTCGTCCTTGGAATGTGAGTTGTGCGACTCACCCGTAGGGGGGCCTCCCTATTCTCCATGTAGGTCTCCTCCCCACACGGTTCCGCTGCTCATTCCCATGAAATCAGTCCTGATCTGCCAACATGATGCCGCTCTCGTCCGCGAGATCATGCCTCGCTGGCTGGCTGGCTTCACCGAATTGGCTGGCATCCTCGTGATCCGCGAGCCGAAGGGACACCGTCTGGCAAAGCTGCAGCGCAGCCTCCGCAAGGACGGGCTGCTGAGTACCCTCGATCTGCTGGCCTACCGTCTCTATCACCGGGTCTTCCACGCTGCCGGGGACCGCCAGTATGAGGACGAGATTCGCGAGACGTTGAGTCAGGTCTATCCGGCAATTCGGTACGAGGTGCCCATTCTCGAAGTCAGCTCCCCGAACAGCCCCGAAGCCCAGGCTTTCGTCCAGTCCTGCCAGCCGGATGTGATGCTGGCCTGTTGCAAGCACATCCTGAAGCCCGCGATTTTCGAGCAAGCCAAGCTGGGGACGTTTGTGATGCACCCCGGAATTTGCCCGGAGTATCGCAATGCCCACGGCTGCTTCTGGGCGCTGGTGAACGGCGATCTGGAGCGTGTCGGCATGACGCTGCTGAAGATCGATCGCGGGATCGACACCGGCCCGGTCTACGGGCACTTCTCGGTTCGTTATGACGAGGTCCACGAGTCGCACCTCACGATCCAGCGCCGCATGACCTACGGGAATCTGCATCGCGTGCAGCGAATTCTCGAACGACTCGAAGTGGGTGTCGCCGAACCGATCGACACCGCCGGACGGGTCTCCGCCGTGTGGGGGCAGCCGACATTGTCGAGTTATTGGAAGTGGAAGCGCGCGGCACAGTTCCGTCGTGAGCATCCGGTCACTGTGTCGGAATCCCTGGCGACGGCGGAGACACTGGTCCCGGAAACACCGGTTCCCATGAAACCCATCAGCCCCCCGCTGCCCTCCAAACCCGTGCAAGATTTGGGCCCGCGCTAGCGGGTCATCAACGCTTGATTTGGGTTTGGAGCCTTGACGGGGCACTCGTGGGCCACCAACTTGAACTTGTCAGGTCGCTGCACTCGCCAGTGGGAGGGCGGCCCGCGTTCTGGCGAACACAGCGATAATGTGATAGACACTGCCGCATGGTTCCAGCGATTGATTCCGTACGCCGCCGGGCGTGACCCCGAGGGAGCATGGCTGTGGAACTGGTCCCCTGTGCTGGATTCCCTGGATGCTCGACTCCGCTGCCCCCCGCCTGCTGAAGTCGGCCATCGACGGGGCAGCTCTGTTCTCGCTGCCCGGACGGACCCAGATCGAGATCAGCGGGGCGGATCGGGCTTCGTTCTTGCATAACTTTTGCACCAATCACATTAAGGGACTATCCACCGGGCAGGGATGTGAAGCCTTTGTGACGAGCATCAAGGGACGCATCCTGTTCCATGTCCTGGTCTTCGCCGCAGCCGACAGCCTGTGGATCGAGACCGAACCGGGACAAGGACCGGACCTCATCGCTCATCTGGAACGGTACATCATCACCGAGGATGTCCAACTCGCCGACCGCACGGGAGAACTGGGGCAACTCTATTTCAGTGGCAGCGGGGCTGAAGGACTGCTCTCGCAGACGTTGGCCACTCCCTGGACCCTGTTGCCAAATCCCAGCCAGACCCTCCTCGCAGGTGTCTTGGTCCGGAAATTCTCGTTTGGATCAGCGCCCGGGTTCTCGCTCGTTGTGCCACACACCGCCCTCGACGAATGGCGGTTGAAGCTGATCGCAGCGGGTGCCGTCGAAGCTCCGAACGAACTCTTCGAAGCCCTGCGAATCGAGGCCGGCTTTCCGAAACATGGCGTCGACCTGACCGAGGACCATCTGGCTCAAGAGGCCAACCGTACCAAGTTGGCCATCAGCTTCACCAAGGGCTGCTACCTGGGCCAGGAGCCAATCGCCCGCATCGATGCATTGGGGCACGTGAACCGGTCGCTGTGCGGTGTCGTCACCGATGAACAGGTGGCATTCCCAGTCGGGTCGGAGGTCTTCGCCACACGCGATGCCCCAGCTCCCGCAGGCCATCTCACTTCGTCAGCCGTTTGGCCACTGACCAACCGGGGCATCGGTCTGGGGCTGCTCCGGCGCGAGATCGCTCGCGACGGGGCCGGGTGCTTCATCGGGCCGACTCGGATTCCCGCCCAAGTGCGACTCTGGCCGGGGCGGTGAGGTGAGTGGTGAGTGGTCACCCTTCATCCTTCTGTCTGACCGCATCCCCCTGTCCCACCGGACCCTTCCTTGTGCCGATGAATCCCGACGATCGTTCGTTCCCTCCCGACGCAGAGGAACCCTTCCACCCGCTCTCGATCCACGACCACTTCATGCGGCGGGCGATCGAGTTGGGGATGATGGCCTATGACCAGGCGGAAGTTCCGGTCGGAGCGGTCGTGGTCTGCCAGGGACGAATCATCGGTGAAGGTTACAACCAGCGGGAGACGCTCAAAGACCCGACCGCCCATGCCGAGATTCTGGCCATTACCCAGGCGGCCAACGAACTGGCCTCGTGGCGGCTGCTGGAGTGTACGCTGTATGTGACACTGGAGCCGTGTCCGATGTGTGCCGGAGCCATCGTGCAGGCCCGCATCCCGACCGTGGTCTACGGCACCACCGACCCCAAAGGCGGGGCCTGCCACACGCTGTATTCGATCACCGATGATGCCCGGCTGAACCACCGCTGCCAAGTGCTGGGCGGGGTGCTGCAGAGGGACTGCCAACTGATGTTGCAGCAGTTCTTTGCGGACCAGCGAGCGAAGGGCAAGAAGTAGCGGGCGGGGTCAGGGTCTGGCTCCAGTGCCGTACACGATCATCGTGAAGCGGTAGCTTGGCACCGTCGGGTATGCGGAAGAGGGGCCGCAAGAAACTCAAAAAACGCAAAAGGCAGAGTGGGCCCTTTTGCGTTTTTTGAGTTTCTTGCGGCCAGGCCTTTCCAAGGAGTTCACGCGGGTTCTGGGAAATCTCGCCTCGCAGCAGGCTTGGGGGCGTGGACGTTGAAAACGTACCCAAGTCGAGAGGCATCGGCTGCCAGCATGTTCACAGCACGGGCTTGACTCTCCGCTGCCTCCGCGTTCAGATCAGGCCCGACTCGCGGTGCTGTCGCGTGAGCGAGTCGACTCGTTCAAGCCCCCTTCTGATCCGGAGACTCGTGATGCGCTGGACTGTCTGCCTGGGAATGTGCTGCCTGTTGTGGTGTGCGTCCGTGGTCCACGCCGGCGAAGCGGATGGCCACCTCGACATCTACTTCATCGATGTGGAGGGCGGAGCAGCCACGCTGGTCGTCTCACCCAAAGGGGAGTCGATTCTCATCGACAGCGGCTACCCGGACAACGGCGGTCGAGACCTCAACCGCATTCTCAAGGTGGTCAAGGATGTGGCGGGCCTGAAGAAAATCAATCACGCGGTGGTCTCCCACTGGCACCTCGACCACTATGGGAATCACGCCTCGCTGGCGGGGAGCATCCCCATCGAGAACTTCTGGGACCGGGGCATCCCCGACATGCTGGCGGAGGACAAAGACTTCGGCGAGCGGATCGCCAAGTACAAGGCTGCGTGTAACAACCAGTCAAAGACCCTGAAGGTCGGCGATCGCCACGTCCTCGAATCGCCGAACACCCCGCTCACGATCGAGGTCGTCACCGCCAGCCGCAAGGTCATCGCCAACACCGGCCAACCCAACCCCTTCGCCAGTGAGAATCAGCCACAACCCGTCGACCCGACCGACAACTCCGCCAGCGTGAGCTTCGTGATGCAGTTCGGCAAGTTCCGGTTCCTGTGCTGTGGCGACCTGACCTGGAACGTCGAGGCGGAACTGGTCACGCCGAACAACCCGCTGGGGCATATCGACCTGTTCATGGTCACGCACCACGGGCTGAACGTGAGCAACAACCCCGTCCTCGTGAAGGCGATTACTCCGGTCGTGTCGGTCTGCTGCAACGGGCCGACCAAGGGTGGAGCCAAGGAGACGATCGACACCCTGCGCGCCTGCCCATCACTCAAGGCGATGTATCAGTTGCACCGCAACGTGGCCCTGAAAGAAGACGAACAAGCTCCGAAGTAGTTCATCGCCAACACCGAACCCACCGTGAACTGCTCCGGCCAGTGGATCAAGGCCAGCGTCCTGCCGGGCGGAGAGACATTTACTGTGCAAATCGGGGCCGACGGGGAGTTGAAGACGTATCAGTGCCCGTAGAGAGCTGTCAGCTTTCAACGATCAGGTGTCAGCCCGGTGAGCGGCACGGCGCTAGCCGCCGGTTCCCCTGAACGAGGTTCGTCGGGGAACCACGGGTTCTGGTGGGACTACGGTTAGAAGAACCGGCGGCTAGCGCCGTGCCGCTCACTGGCCAACTCCCATTGACCCGTGATTTCCCGCGCGGGTAGCCTTATTGGAATGTCCACATCCCTTCCCCGTCCGCTGACTCACCAACACCAGGGTGACTGGTTGCAGTCGACCATCGTGTGGGGCATTGTGCCGGGGTGGCTGCTGTCGCTGGTGATGCACGCCGTCATGTTCGTGACGCTCGTCTCGCTGACGCAGTGGCCCAGCTGTCGCGGGGATTACAGCGGCGAAGGGGGGACCGGGTTTCGCGAGATCGGGCTGCGGGCGCGCGAGGACGGGGATGGACAAGAAGGCGGTCCGGGCACAGCTCCCGGGGAGCTGGGCAACGGGGACGAAACGCCTGCCGGTCCGGTGGAAGCCGTCGCTGCATCTCCATTGTCGGTGCCGGGACAGGTCGCTCCTCCGACCATTTCAGATAGTCCACCCGTGCCGCTGAACCTGCCGGGTTTGGGGGCCTCTCCACCGGTGATTGGACCGGGCGGACCGCCTCCGTTGAGTGGCTTGGGAGGCGCAGATTCTGCCAGAGGCTCCGCGCAGAGTTCGAAAGCCTCCGGTGGGACTGGGACTCCCGGCTCGCGCGGCGGGGGCGGCGTCGGCGGAGGTCAGGGCCTCGGCTCCGGCCCAACCAAGATGTTCGGCATCAACGATGCGGGCAAGAAGTTCGTCTACGTCATCGACCGCTCGTTCAGCATGGAGGAGCACAACGCCTTCCGCGCGGCC
The DNA here is from genome assembly GCA_043734065.1 of Planctomycetota bacterium. Taxonomy (GTDB): domain Bacteria; phylum Planctomycetota; class Planctomycetia; order Planctomycetales; family Planctomycetaceae; genus TH-plancto1. Next base: position 5,240 of record JAYTFV010000305.1, on the reverse strand, counting down.
AAGGCGGAACTTCTCACTAGCCTGAGCCCCCTCACCGAAATCCAGCAGTTTCAGGTGATCTTCTACAACAACGAACCGCTGACCCTGACCACGCGAGATGGCCGGTCGCCGATGTTTCGCGGCACCGATGCCCAGAGACTCCAAGTCAGCGAGCAGATCGGGTCGATCAGCCCCGACGGCGGGACTCGGCATATGCCCGCCATTCTCGAAGCCCTGAAGTACAACCCGGACGTGATCTTCCTACTCACCGACGGAGCCGAGCCGCCCCTCAGCCGGGCCGACCTGGAGTCTCTCAAGACCCGCAACCGTCTGGGCACCCGCATCCACTGCATCGAGTTCGGCATCGGGCCACAAGCGACAACCGCCGACGGCCAGCCCGTGCCGAATTTCCTGATGAAGCTCGCCGCCATGAACGGCGGGCAGTACACGTATCGCAATGTGAAGACGCTGGGCGAGTAGCAGAATTCGTGAGAATTCTGCCGTCTCTTCGGTCCGCAACTGGACGGAAGAATTCTTACGAATTCTGCTACCGTGCCTCTGGCCCGGCTCCCTGATAGAATCACTCGCAGCTCTTCCAGTTCGTATTCCAAAGGGTTCTCGGTTCGATGCGTGTTGTCCTGGCGATGAGCGGGGGGGTGGATAGCTCGGCTTCGGCCTGGTTGCTCAAGCAACAGGGGCACGAGGTGATCGGGCTGTTCATGCGCTCCGGGGTCGCCGACGAACCGACCTGCGAGGTCGGTCAGTTGCCGATTGTCTCGCTGAAGCCACATCATCAAGGGTGCTGCAGCGCGGGGGATGCTGCCGATGCGCGGCGGGTCGCTGATTCTCTCGACATCCCGTTTCACGCCCTGAACTTTCAGGATGCGTTTGGCAAGATTAAGGACTACTTCGCCGACGAGTACCTCGCCGGGCGAACGCCGAACCCCTGCGTGATGTGCAACATCTGGTTGAAGTTCGGCAAGCTGTGGGAGTTCGCCCAGGAGGTCGGGGCCGATTGCATCGCCAGCGGGCACTACGCCCAGTTGAAAGATGTCGGCGAGGACCAGCCGGGTCTGTTCCGGGGCCTGGACAAGGACAAGGACCAGTCGTACGTGCTGTTTGGAATCGAGCGGGAGATACTCCAGCACGTGATCTACCCGGTCGGCGGCTACACCAAACCCGCGATCCGCGAGATGTCACGGCAGGCCGGGATTCAAACGGCCAACAAGCCCGACTCGCAGGAAATCTGTTTCATCCCCGACAACGACTACGCCGGGTTCCTGACTCGCTATCGCGGGGAGCAGGACTTGGCCGGCGAACTGGTCGACACCAGCGGCAAGGTTCTGGGCCAGCACAGCGGGTTCCAGCAGTTCACCATCGGCCAGCGAAAGGGACTCGGCATTGCGTTTGGCGAGCCGAGATTCGTGGTCCGCATCGAGCCGGAGACGCACCGCGTGGTAATTGGCACGAAGGCCGACCTCGGGCGGTCATCACTGGACGCCGATCGACTCAACTGGCTGGTCGCCGAGCCTCCCACCGAGGTCCGCTGCACTGCGCAGATTCGTTACCAGCACATGCCGGGGCGTTGCACGGTGACGGTGGTCGGCGACGATCAGATCCATGTCGAGTTCGACGAACCGCAGATGGGCGTCGCTCCGGGTCAGGCTCTGGTGATGTATGACGGCGAGCGGGTGATCGGCGGCGGTTGGATTCGGTGAGGAATGTAGCACGACGCTCCGCTTCGTGACTCACGACGCGGAGCGTCGTGCCACATTCAACGGCTCTTCTGGCAGCGGGGGCAGAAGAAGCTCGAACGCTGGGCCTGCACGATGCGCTCGATCGCGCCCCGCTGGCAGGTCGGGCAGGTTTCCCCTGCGCGCGCATAAACTCGGTGGGCGTTCTGGTAGCCACCGGATTGGTTGAGGGCGTTGCGATAAGTGCCGTCGCCCAGCGTTGACCCCTCGTGCAGGATGGCGGTCGAGAGCACCTCGACCGTGTATTTCACCAACAGTTTCAGCTGGGGAAGACGCAGCGAGGCCGCTGGCGTCTCGGGATGAATGCGACACAGGTGCAGGATCTCGCTGGCATACAGGTTGCCGATTCCAGCCACCTTCGATTGATCGAGGAGCAGTACCTTGATCGAGCGTTGGGTGGCTCCGCAGATCGCCCGCCAATGGGCGACCTCCGCGACGAGGGCATCCGGCCCGAGGTATTCATGGCTGAACAGCCGCTCCACTTGGTCAGGGTTCAGCAGCGAAACCGTTCCCAAACCCCGTCGGTCCCAGAACCACAGCAAACGACTCTTCCGACCCGCTCCCAGCTTCCACACCACCCGCAAATGTTCCGGGTCCGGCGGATCGGCAATCAGCATCAGCCCGGTCATTCGCGGTTCGATCACAAACGCCGAACCCGACTCCAGTCGCAGCACGACCCGCTTCGCCCGGCGCGTCACCTCAATGATCTTCTGCCCGGCCACTTGAGCTGCAATCGAATTCAAAGCCGGTCGAATCGTGAGTGGTCGGCAGGCACACTCGCACGCCTCAAAGGTCGCAATCCGCTGCCCCTCAACCTGCGGGCGAATCCCACGGACCATCGTTTCAACTTCGGGCAGTTCAGGCATGGGGGGCAGGAGGGTTGATGGTTTATGGTTGATCGACGGATGTGTGAGGTGAATGGTCGGAGCCGAGGACTCGCCTGGCCCCATGTCCCATATCTGGCCCTAGGCCCTAGGCCCTAGGCTCTAGGCTCTAGCTCCCGATAACCCCCACAACCCTCACAACCGGCCTCCGGGGCTCTCCGCGACTCTCGAAACCGAATTGTATCGGCTGTGCCCAATCTTTCGACGGCGGGCCTCAAACCGTGTCGGCGCGTGAGCTTTCCTCAGAAAATTCTTGACGAATCCCCTCTGGACGACGATCCTAGTTGAGGTGGGATCGTGCGCGATTGGCGATGCGCCATTGCCAACGCGGTTCTCAAAGCTCACACTCACACGATTCACTCGCCAGCTTCCCGCGCGGATTCCTCTACCGCCCAGGCTTCCAGGAGTACAGATGATGATGGGACAACGCACGGTCCGGTCACTTGGCCGCTGGTTTGCTCTGGGCGTCGTGTCCGCCTCGACCGCTTGGACCTGCGGCGAGCTTCGAGCTGCGGAATCCGTCGACGACCAGATTCAGGCTCACATCGCCGCTGGCGAATTTGCTCCGGCGTTGAACCTCGCTCAATCGATCACGGACGGTGCCGCTCGCGATGCCGCCCTCCAGAGTGTCGCCCGCGCTCAAGGGGCCTCTGGTGACACCTCAGCTGCCCGCCAGACGCTGGGCCGCATGTCCAACCGCAAGGCGGCAGCCACCGGGCAGACCCAGTTGGGCGGGGGCTCCGGAGCCGACTTTACGCTGCTCATCGCTTTGATCGAGCAGGAAACGAGCGGTCCGTGGGATGCCGATGAGCCCGGCACCGGAACCATCAGCGAGTTCGAGGCCGGTGTTCGCGTCGACCCGAAGGGGATCCTGTACCGCCAGTCCAAGGAAGAGCAAACCGGTCGCTTGGCCGCCCTGGGCGTCCAGGCCCGCACCGCCGACATCAACGAGGACATGAGCCGTCAGTCCGACCTCCGCATGGTCTCGCTGACCCGCCTCGAAGCCGAAGTCAGCCGCCGCGTGGCTGCGGGCGAACCGGTCGTCGAGTCGATGAAAAAGATGGCGGGTCTGTCGCAGATCAAGTACGTCTTCGTCTATCCCGAGTCGAACGAGATCGTCATCGCCGGTCCGGCGGAAGGCTGGAAGTACGATGCGAACGGTGTCGCAGTCGGTTCCTCCTCGGGCAAGCCGGCTCTGCAATTGGACGACATGGTCACGGTCCTGCGGACCTTTTCCCCCGGTGCCCGGCAGATGTTCGGCTGCTCGATCGACCCTCGTCCGGAAGGTCTGAAGGCCGTCAAGCAGTTCGTGACCGACTCGCAAAATGCCGGTCCTCTGGCTCCCGGAAGTGCGAAGACCTGGGCCGCGAAGATTGGCGACAAGCTCGGACGCCAGGACATTACGATCTACGGCGTGCCGACCAATTCGCACGTGGCCCGCGTGATCCTCGAAGCCGACTATAAGATGAAGCTGATCGGGATCGGCAAGCTCGAAGGCGGCTCGAAGGTGCCCGACTATTTCGAACTGACCCAGCAGCACCCCGAGTTCGCGACCAGCAACATTCAAGCCCTCCGCTGGTGGCTCTCGATGAAGTACGAAGCGGTCCTGCACAGCCCCGACCGGACCGCGTTCGAGATCGCTGGCTCGTCGGTCCAGTGCAAGTCGGAGAATCAGCACTTGCAAGAGAACGGCGAGCGAGTCCAGACCGGCAAGGCGGAGCCGCTCAACGAGATGTTCGCCAAGAACTTCACCGACAACTACAACGAGTTGGCTGCCAAGGAGCCGGTGTTTTCCGACCTGAAATCGGTCTTCGATCTGGCCCTCGTCGCGGCTTTGATCGAGCGGGAAGATCTGGACGGCAAGACCCACTGGACTCGTGGGGCCTTCGCCGTGAGCGGAGCCTACAAGACCGCCAGCTACAACGTCCCCAAGCAGGTCGACACGGTCGTCAATCACCGCGTCTTCAAGGGCACGGACATCGTGGTCCAGGTCGCTGGTGGGGTCCGGGCCGATGTGGCCTCGGTCGTCTCAGACGAGTCGCTCCAGAAGGAATCGACCGCAGCCACCAAGCCCGCCCTGCCCGCTGGCCGCTGGTGGTGGGATGCGAAGTAGTTCTTCGCCGAGTGAACCTGAACCTCAGAACGCCTCGCCTCACGCGAGGCGTTTCTGCTTTGGTAGCTACGTTCGCCAGCACGTGGGCGAGCGACCAAAGACTTCCGAAGTCTCAGAAGACTTCGGAAGTCTTTCGCGCGGGCCACGCTGTTCCCATTGAGATCTGTCGGCGGGCGTGGCGAAGCAGAGCTTCGAGGAGAGGCGTTCCCAAGCGGACCTTCGGAACGAGACAATTCGCTGGTGGCTGTGATAGAATCGCTCATCACGAAAGGAACAACAACCATGACGGCAGTGCTCCAGACCAAGCTAACAGCCCGAGAATACCTGGCCCTCGAAAGCCTCGCGGAATTCAAGAGCGAATTCTTCAACGGCGAGATGTTCGCCATGTCCGGGGCCAGCCCGCGACATAACTTCATTCGTGAGAACCTCAGCATTGAAATCGGTTCTCGATTGAAAGGCGGGCCATGTCGGGCGGTCTCCTCCGATCAGCGGGTTCTCGTGGATCGCACC
>JAYTFV010000304.1:0-6001 GCA_043734065.1 Planctomycetota bacterium | reverse complement strand
CCGAAGCGCGACCACTAACGGCTCTTCCGGACGAGATCATCCTCAACGTGAAGAGCGACGGAGCGATCTTCGTCAAAGGCGAAGCCAAGGCCCATTCCGAGATCGAAGCCGACCTGAAACAGGCCGCCAAGCGGTATGCCGATCAGGTCGTCCGCATCCGGGGAGACGGCGTCGGCCCCTACCAGCATGTCATGAACGCCTTACACCTGTGTCAGCAGGCCGGGATTACCAAGATCAAACTCGACGCCCGCATTGAGGACTCTCCCGCGCCATGACCCTCGCCCTCGACCTCACCGCTCAACTCTGGCCGCTGCTGGAACTGGTCCTTGCGATCTTTCAGCCCGCGGTGGTGTTGCTGTTATGTGCCGGAGTGGTCGTGGCCTCGATGCACCTGTTCGCCATGCTCGGCACCCAATGGGGACACCGGCGGGTGACGGGCAAGGCTCTCATTTTTTCACTGGGGATTCATGCCTCCCTGATTTGCGGCGTCATCGCACTCATCCCCGAATATCAGCCGCAGATCTTCCGCACGGCATTCGAAGACCAGCATCCGGTCGACGTGACGATGGACTCCTCCGGATTTTCCGAGGCACCCGGCTCCTCGGAAGCCGGAGGCCGCTTCGACCCGAACGCCACGAATGCGTCGATCCGCCAGCCGTGGGACAGGATTTCGCCCTCCCTGGCCTCGGCCCCCGATCGCTCACGGGTCACAGTGCCAGACGCCGCGCCCGCTCAAATCGCTCCCTTCGATCCCCGTCCCCCGCGCCAAGCCATCCATGTCCCCGACCCGGTCTTTGTCCCACTCCCCCCGTCGGCACTCGACGAGTCAAACCAACTGGCCCGGACCGCTGTGCCGCACGACTACAACCCGGCTGCGTATCAACCGGTGATGGACGTGGTGCAGCCGTCTGAAATTTCGCGGGCTCCTTCCCGAGCGGCACCCGCCATTCCGCGCACGGCTCCCGCACTCTCTTCGATTGCCCCCAGAGAGGGCGCCCCGCTGAGCCGGATCACGCGCCCCACGGGGAACTCCCGCGAGAACCCGCTGGCGACCGACATCAATCCGGACTTCACCCCTGGCGTCGAGTCTGCGCCCCCCTCGGCCTTGCCCAGTCCAGATGCCGACATCCTGCCAGCGATGCGACCCGAACAACTTTCGAAAGGGACCGGAGTTGCTCCGTTCCAGATCAGCGACAACACCGGCACTGGGACTGGCCCGGGGACTGGCCCACCAGGTTCAACACTCCCTCCGCAAGCCCCGGCTCCCGCGATCATGCCGAGTCGCTCGGTGCCGCGCCCCTTTCCTCGGGGCTCGGGAGGACTCGCGAAGATCGAACGCACCTCCCGTCCCGCGATTCCGGGATCGGCCAATGTGGAGGGCTCCGATCCCGGACAGCGTGTGCCGCCCAACGACATCGGGATGGAGGCTCTGCCACAACTGATCCGATCGCCGGGACTCCTTCCCATGCCGCTGGGGAGTTCCTCACCAGCCCAGTATCAGTTGCGGTCCAAGGAGCAGCGCGGGCAGGCCCTTCAGCAGTTCGGCGGCACGAACGAGTCTGAGGCCGCTGTCGACCTCGCGCTGAAATGGCTCGCCAGTATTCAGGAGGCGCAGGGCTTCTGGGACGGCGATGCCTACGGTGCCGGAAAGGTCGATTTCGAGGGGGGCATCAATCGCGAGTTCGCCGGTCGTGATGCCGACACCGGGCTGACTGCTCTGTCGGTCCTCGCGTTCCTCGGCAAGCAAAACACACTCGAAGAGGGGGACTACTCCGCCAATGTGACGAAGGCCCTGCACTGGTTGGTCGACCAGCAAAAGAAGAATTCCGAAGGCGTCGAGGGCTACCTCGGCGGGAACGCTGCGGAGATCGCGGGAACGTACTCGCATGCGATTGCGACCTTCGCCATCGCCGAGGCGTACGCGATGACCAAGGATCAAACGAAGTCGGAGTTCCTGCTCGAACCACTCCAGAAAGCGGTGCGGTATACGCTTCTCTGCCAGCTCGATGATGGCGGCTGGCGCTACAAACGCGGGCAGCCGGGTGGCGGCGACATGAGCATCTTCGGTTGGCAACTGATGTCACTCAAGAGTGCCCAGGCGGCGGGTCTGGAGATCCCGCTGGCGACGCGACAGAAGATGAACCAGTTCCTGCAACAGCGAGGACTCGGGAAGTCTGGCGGTCTGGCTGCGTATCGAGCGAAAGAGCGCCCCTCGGTGGCGATGACAGCCGAAGCGCTGTTCTGCAAGCAGATGCTGGGCCTGCCGCGAGAGCATCCGTCCTGCAACGAGGCTGTCAACTTCCTGCTCGCCAATCCTCCCAACCGCCAAACGCTGAACCTCTATACGTGGTACTACAGCACGCTGGCCATGTTCCAATACGGAGGAAAAGAGTGGGACCGCTGGAACGTCCCACTGCGTGACCTGCTGATCGCCGAACAAGTGATTGCTGGCCCGTATGCCGGCAGTTGGGAACCGCGCGACCAATGGGGCGGCTACGGAGGCCGCATCTATTCGACCGCCTTCGCCGCCCTGACCCTGGAAGTCTACTACCGCTACCTCCCCCTCTACCGCACCACCGCCCCCCCGACCACCGCTTCTCCATCCCCACAAAACGCGGAGCCGGTGAGCGAACCGTCGCTAAAATAAAGAATCATCCGCCTCGTCCAGTCGCCAGCGAAGGCCATGACTCGCCGGGTGCCACGCAACGCCGTTAACCCTTTTAGTTCCCTTGTTGTCGAAGCCATTTCGATCACTCCCACGGAATGGCGATCACAAACTCTCCCGGAGAAAAGACCGTAATCGCCAATTTGCCATAGAAAAAAGGGTTAACGGCGTTGGGTGGCACTGGGCAAGCCCTAGACAAGTGGCCAGAGGCGGGATCGAACCGCCGACACCAGGATTTTCAGTCCTGTGCTCTACCAGCTGAGCTATCTGGCCGTGGGAGCAGAATGGTAGTGGGGGGCTGGAGCGGTTGCAATGGAGAAGGTTGAGGGTTGAGAGTTGGGCGACAGAGAGTTGAGAGACAGAGGAACAACGCTCTTGCTCAACTCTCAACGAATCGTCAGACGACAGGCTGGAAGCTTATCCCACGGGGCCTACAAATCGGCGTCGAGGATCCGTTGCGACCAGACCCAGGCGACGAGATTCAACAGGGCCGCAGCCACTAACACCAGTTGGCCTGCGGGCTCGACGAACAGACGCTCCACGCTGCCCGGGTCGAGGAAGGCCCAGTACATGGCCAGGATTGCAGCGGGGGCCAGCGACATGTACAGCGCCGACCGCCGGGACTCGGCGGTCTCGGCGAGAATTTTCCGTTCGAGGCGGTGCAACTCACGGACCGACACGGCGATCCGCTCGACGACCTCATTGAGGCGGCCTCCGCTCTGGCGGCTGGCCTCCATCGCGGCGGCGAAGAGGGCGAAGTTCTCGCTCTTGAGCCGGTCGCGGGCCTCCTTCAGGCAGACATCCAGAGTCTTGCCGAGTTGGTATTCCCCGTGGATCTGCTGGAACTCCTCGCGGATCGGGCGGGGACATTGCGAGGCCAGCACGTCGAGCGACTGCGGCAACGACAAGCCCGCGCGGATCGCGCTCGACAGCGAAACCATCGCGTCGGCCAACTGGTCTTCGATCTTCTCATGCCGCAGCGTGGTCAACTTACGAAGGATCAACCACGGCACGGTCAGCAGCAGTCCAATGGCACAGGCTGCAAACAGCGGCGTGCCAAATCCGACCCACAGCAGCACCCCCACGGCTGCAGTGATACTGAGCCAGCAGATGAGATAGATCCGCAGCCGAGTCGTCGCGATGCGGAGCCGTCGCAGTTGGTCGGCCCACTTGCGTTCGAGGTCGTCGAGCCAGCCGCCGTCCGAGGTGAGCAGTCCCCAGCCCGCCGCAGCGGCAGCGAGACCGATCAGCAGTGAAGCCAGCGAGGGGAGCATGGACGGGGACTCCTCAGGGAGGGACATCTCGAAGATAAGGCTGATGTTACCGTGTTGCGGGGATATCTCCATGTCTGAGACGGGATGAAAAAGACTTCCGAAGTCTCAGAAGACTTCGGAAGTCTGGCGGATGGGATGCCGGAGTAGAGGGAGTCTGTTGGCAGTCGGCCCTCACCCCCGGCCTGTCATGGCATCTCAAAATACGCGACAGGCTGGAAGACTATCCCACTTTACGCAATCTCGCCCAGCAGTCCGGTGCTGTCCCCGAACCGCTCTTGCTTCGCCCCCATCCGGTCGAGCATTGACAGATACAAATTCGCCATGGGCACCTCCTGCTTGAGGTCCAGATGCCGACCGCTCGTGATCGTGCTGCCGCCGCGACCGGCCAGCAGGACCGGAAGCTGATCGTGCTGATGCCGGTTGCCGTCGCTGATCGAACAGCCGTACACGATCATGCTCTGATCGAGCAGCGTCGTGTTCCCTTCTTTAGTCGACTGCAGCTTCTGCAGGAACTTCGCGAACTGCTCGACGAGGTACTGGTCGATCTTCTGCAACTGGGCGATCTTGTCGGCTTCGTTGCGGTGGTGCGAGATCTGGTGGTGCCCCTCCTTGACGCCCACCTCGCGGTAGGCCCGGTTGCTCCCCTCGTTGGCCAGCATCAGCGTCGCAATCCGGGTCGTGTCAGTCTGGAACGCGACGAGCATCAGGTCGTACATTAACTGCACGTGCTCGTGGAGTTCCTCGGGAATTCCGATCGGGGCGGCGATCGTCGGCGTGCGTTTCTGGTTGTCCTCAGCCGCGCGGCTGATGCGTTGTTCGATCTCGCGCACGCTGCTGAAGTATTCGTCGAGCTTCCGCTTGTCGTTCACACCGACGTTCTTCTGCAACCGCTCCGCGTCACCGGCCACGAAGTCGAGAATGCTCTTGCGGTAGAAGTCGCGCTCGGCGGCCTTGGCGGTGTCCTGGCCTCCGAACAGCCGCTCAAACGCCAGCTTCGGGTTGACCTCTTTCCCCATCGGCGTCGTGCCGGTCTTCCACGAAATGCTGTTCGAGTAAGCACAGCTGTACCCCGAGTCGCAACTCCCCGCTTGCCGCCCCGACTCGATGCCCAGTTCAATTGAGGGGAGGCGCGTCTGCGTGCCGATCTTCTCGGCGGCCGCTTGATCGATGGAGGTGCCGACCATGATGTCAGCCCCGTCCGTCTTGCGGGGATGGGCACACGTGAGGAATGTCGACGCAGAACGCGCATGGTCCCCGGCCCCGTCGGCCTTGGCTCGCGCGTGGTCCTGAGCGAGTCCGCTGATGACCAGCACCTGGTCCCGCACCGGCTCCAGAGAGGCCAGCGTCTTGGGCAGCGGGAAGTTCGTCCCGTCCGCCGTCGGCTTCCAATGCGGCATGATCGCCCCATTCGGAAAGAACACAAACGCCATCCGCCGAGGCAACTCCACGGTCGAAGGGGCTGCGAACAGGCTGCGCGGTCCCATCGCTTCGAGGAGCGGGAGGCCGAGGATCGCTCCGGCTCCGGTGAGGAATGTCCGGCGAGGAAGTGGGAGCATGTTCGCGTCCTGAAGAGGGAATCACCCGAGACTGAATCATACCCCGTAGCGAGACCGGGGCACAATTCGTGTGATGAATTTGGCCAAAGGGGTGTGTGAAACACAGTTGGCGTCGTCTCTGTCCCCTGCCGGGGTTGGACTTCGACTACTGGAGTTCAGGCTTTAGCCTGTCTTTAGGCTGGCAATGCCCGATCGCGGTCGAAGCAGCCTAAATCCTGAACTTCAACAGTCGAACGACACCCGTCACGCGGTGGACTCCCCCTTCCGGGGAGAGGCGTTTGGCGGCCTATATCCCAGGGTGCGCACTCTGCGGTGGCGCCCCTGGGCTGTGATGGGTCACCCCTTCAGGGGGCAGAGGCCGACTCGACAAGGAGTCGCCCTTCAGACAACTGACCGTTGCCCCTCGGTTGGCAACTATGCCAAGCCGTAATACTCACGGTACCACTTCACGAACTGTTCGACGCCGACTTCGATCGGGGTCGCGGGCTTGAACCCGACATCGTAAG
>JAYTFV010000303.1:0-2338 GCA_043734065.1 Planctomycetota bacterium | reverse complement strand
CCTGGGCTGTGATGGATCACCCCTTCGGGGTACAGAGGGTTCCTGACCACCGGAAATGTGCGCAGCCTGCAAACATTCTTGGGGTGAGTAGTACGAAAGGGATAGGAAATCCGTTTGTCAGTGCCTGCTCGAATTCCGTCGATCATGTTGTTTGTTGCCAATGAAATGGTCGCGACTCTCAAAGGTCGGGATTCATTTCACGAAGGCCCCGGTCTTCCGTTTTTCGAAAATATCTCCTCCCTTTCGTGTATTTCGCGCCTTTCGTGGTTCCCTCTGAATGACTGCCTTGTGCGTTGATGCTTCGCACAGTCTCCGGGCAGTTTGCCCGGCTGGCTCTCGCGAGTGTCGCACTGCAAACGTGAAGTGTGAACCACGAAAGGCACGAAATACACGAAATGGGAAGTTGGATTTGTTGAATACGCATGCCTCTGTCCTGTAGAGTGCGTGTGGTTTCTGGCATCGCATATTCATCGAAGCGCTTCTTTTCAAAAGTGTCTTTGGCGGTTCAGAGCATCTCTTGTAAACAGATTCCTGTTGCAGCCGACTCACACTTCACACCTCACATCACAGGGGCCACGCATCATGAAGATTGGAAAATGGATCCTCGCAGGCAGCATTGGCGGAGCAGTCTCGGCGGGCATTTGGACGGCGATCGCCTATTCCACGGGGTATGAGATCGGCTGGATCGCCTGGCTGGTGGGTGTTGTCGTCGGGTTCTGCGTGCGGATGGCAGCCGGTGACGACGAAGGGTATGGTCCGGGGATCACGGCCGTTGGTATTGCAGTCCTGGCCCTGCTGGTCGGGAAGTATGCGACGGTGAGCCTGCTGGTCGATAAGCACTTCCAGGAGAAGATGGGGGCTGTCACTCAGATCAACTCAAGCCATTTCCAGGTAACGCTCTGTTCCGAGGTGGTACAGGAATGGACCACTGCCAAGAAGAAATTGACCTGGCCTCCGGGCAAGACAGCGGAACTCGCCGAGGGAATCAACGACTACCCGCAAGCCGTTCGGGATGAGGCCCAAAAGCGTTGGGCTGCCAAGCCAGTTGCGGAGCAGCAGGCACTCATCGCAGAACGCCAACAAAGCGTGGATGAAGCGATGGGTGGCCTCCGTTCCATGCTCAAAACAGCGGCGTTCAAGTCGAGCTTCAATGGCTACGACATCCTCTTTTTCTTCCTGGCCATCGCTTCGGCGTTCAAGATGGGATCGGGGATGCAGTCGGATGAGAGTTGACAACCAGGGTCTGCTCCTGATCTCTGGGCATTCGCATCAGAACCGCCTAGCATGCGGGCGTGTCCTCGTCCGGGGCGATGTGATCGCCGGGCCGTCTTCTTGCCGCTCAGGAATCGCGTCTCATGTCGCAGGGTGTCAGTCTTCCGATCGGGTTTCAGGCCGCTGGACATGCGTGCGGGATCAAGGCCGATCCGCACACGCTGGACCTCGCGCTGTTCGTGTCCGACACGCCTTGTGCAGCGGCGGGAGTGTTCACGCAGAACCTGGTCGTCGGGGCACCGGTCAAGGTCTGTCGCAGCCGGTTGCCTCGCAAGACGGCGCGGGGCGTGGTGATCAACTCGGGCAACTCGAATGCCTGCACCGGGGAGCGCGGGATCGCCGATGCGGAGTGGATGACAGCCGCCGTGGCCAAGGAAATCGGCGGGGCGGCGGAGGATTATCTGGTCTGCTCAACGGGAGTGATTGGTCGGTTCCTGCCCAAGGAGAAGATCGCCGCTGGCATTCCACTGGCCGTCGAGAAGCTAGGACGGTCGCCGGAACATCTGGAGGCCGCCGCGCGGTCGATCATGACGACCGACACCGTGCCGAAGATTGTGACGCGGAAGCTGACCTCGGGCGGGACGACCTGGACCGTGACCGGCGTCTGCAAGGGGGCGGCGATGATCGCTCCGAACATGGCGACGATGCTGTCGGTCCTCATGACCGATGCGGCGATCTCGCCGAATGAGGCCCACGCTCTGCTCCGCCACGGCGTCGACCGCAGCTTCAACTGTATCAGCGTGGATGGCCACATGAGTACCAGTGATACTGTGCTGCTGCTGGCGAATGGGCAGGCCGGTCCGCTTCCGAAAGAGCTGCATTTGCAGTGGCAGTCGACAATCGACGATGTGGCGATGGCATTGGCTCAACTGATTATCCGCGACGCCGAAGGGGCCGGGCACTTCGTGACGATCGACGTGCATGGACTGCCGACGCGCGAGGCGGCGTTCCGCATTGCGAAGACCGTGGCGGACAGCGCCCTGGTCAAGACCGCGATCACCGGCAACGACCCGAACTGGGGGAGGATCGTGTCGGCAGCGGGGTATGCCGGAGTTCCGTTTCAGGA
>JAYTFV010000302.1:0-3412 GCA_043734065.1 Planctomycetota bacterium | reverse complement strand
CAGGTCCGGGGGCTGACGCCCACCGGCTCGCTTGCGGCTCGCTGTCGAGCGACCTGCAAACTATGGGCTATCTCCGCGCGATTCGGTCTGGGAGTCTTTGGTCCCCAGGCGGCGGCTGCGGGTGACTCGTGGGCCGGTGTTCGATCCGGTGGGCACCCAGTTGTTGCTCGACTGCTTGATGCTGCGAACGTCGTCCACCGAGGGGGGAACCTGGGTCTGGGGGTTCATACGTTTGGTCCGCTTGGTCAGCGGCTCGTAGCCTTGCAACTCGTCGTCCTGTTTTGGCTTGCGATTGAGAACCCAACTATAGATTGCCGAGGGGAGTTCCGCCGAGGGACGCAGGGCCCAGAACAGAGCTAGCACTCCGACGAAGGCGGCTGAGACAGCCAGGAGGGTCTGAAAGGCGGCTTGGGGGAAGACCAGCATTGAGGTCAGCAGGATGCCGCCGAATCCCAAGACAATGACAATCGTGACTCCGAGATACGGAGCCACATTTCGTTGTGAACCCCAAATGGATCTGGCCATGATTCTCCTGCCGTGAATCTCACAGAGGTGAGGAGGTTCGAATCGGTCCTGCCATTTCGGCCGGGAGGTGCCGGGCGACCGGAGTCGGTGCACCGTCAGTCACGCCAATCAGCATATCACAAAGTCGAACCCTTGTGGCAAATCTTCGCATCACGCGGTGAACTGCGACACCAGGTGATCCACCTCGGATCCCAGGGCCGCGTCCGATCCCCGCAACTCCGTCACCCGCTGGCAGGCGTACATCACGCTGGCATGGTTACGTCCGCCGAAGTACTCCCCGATGGCGGAAAATTGAGATTTTGCCAGTTGCCGAGTCAAATACATCGCCACATGCCGGGCAGTCACCAGCGACGCCTGGCGATTGGCCGAACGCAGGTCGGTCAGCTTGACGCCAAAGTGCCGGGCCACGCGCTTGGCGATTTCGTTCATGGTCAGCGGGGCCTGCACGGCTGCCAGATACTTGTCGAGGTCCGAGGGTGAGATCGGTCCGGTGGTGCGGGACTGCCGGAGTCTCAGGACCAGTGCGAGCAGGTCGCTGGGCGTGGGCGGACCTCGGCGGGCGATCTCCGTGACGGTCGCCTCGGGCAGGATGAATTGATTCGACGAGGCGAAATGCTCGACCAGCTTGCGACGACTGACCTCTCCCGGCAGCCCCAGATCGATCAGCAGGCCCCCCTGACAGCGATTCACGAGCCGCCGGTTCAGCCCCCGCACTTCTCCGGGGGACTTGCGCGAAGTGAACAGCACCCGTCCCCCTCCGGACAGCACATCGTCCAGCATCGCCACCAGTTGCTGCTGCACCTCCGGACGAGTTTGCAGCTCTTGCAGATCCTCAAAAATCAGCAGGTCGATTTTCTCGCGATATGTCCGCTGGAACTCGCGAATCTGCGACATCCGGGCCGCCCGCTGGAACTGGCCGGTGAACTCGGCTGCGGAGGTCCGCAGGATGTGGGTGGCGGTTTGCTCTTCGAGGACTTCGCGATGGAGTTGCCGGGCGAGGTGGGACTTTCCAGTGCCGCGACCACCGATCAGGGTGACGATGGGGCTGGTCAGGCGGGGGTGCCGGGCCTTGAGCCGCATCACGGAATTAAAGGCCAACTGATTCTCGCGATAAACGAGATACGGGTGCGATTCGCGAGGGATTTGAGTGCGTGTGCTGGCGCTGGGCTGGACCACTTCTGGGCGTCTCCTGACCGTGAGCATCCCGATGGGAACAGCGGTCGCGGCCCCCTAGCCCGCGCGAAGGGGATGTGCGATTCCGTCCCTTGAGCAAATATCATAGGCTGCGAAGGGAAACAGGTCATCGGCAGTTTTCTGGCGATAACTTGTTTCTGGCAGAGTTTTTCCGTCCGTCGTCCCCTGACACTTTGGGAATTCCCCATGAAGATCGAGCATCTGGCCCTGAACGTTCCGGATCCGCTGGCGATGTCCCGCTGGTATGTCGACCACCTGGGCTTGACGGTGAAGCGGCGCTATCTGGAGGCCCCGTGGGGTCATTTTCTGGCGGATGACGGGGGCACGGTGATGCTGGAGCTGTATGGAAACGACAAGGCTCCGCGTCTCGATCTGCCGAGCGTGGCACCTCCGGCACTGCATCTGGCGTTTGTATCGCGGGATGTCGAGGCGGACGTGAAGCGGCTAACGAGTGCGGGAGCCACGCTGGTGAGCGGGCCGGAATTGGCTGCGAACGGAGACGGACTGGCGATGCTTCGCGACCCGTGGGGGGTGTGCCTGCAACTCGTGAGGCGGGCTGAAGCGATGATCTAGCGGATGGCTGATGACGGATGGCGGATGGCCAGAAAGCCAGCTCGTGCCATTCGCCTTCTGGCCATCAGCCATCTGCCATCCGCCATCCGCCTCTATTCGTGCCTCATGATGCACTGGCCCTTGAGTTCCTTGCCCGACAGATACCGACCCGCAATATACCCGACCTTGTTGTAAGCCACCTTGACCGTGACCTTGCAGATGTCCTTGGCCTGGGCCACGGCGAGGACATCGTTCGGGTCGGGGTTGCCCGCTCCGGGATCGACGACGATTTGAACCGTGACATCCGACTGGGCCACGCCCACCGAGGTCGCCACGAAACTCTTCACATCCGCCGTGACCGAGGCGTTGGTGGCCCCGTCGACTGCGGATTCGCGGGCTCCGAAGCGGGCGGCATTCGTAACGAGTTGCCCCACCATCATGGCACGACCAAATTCGACAATGCCCATCACGACCATGAAGAAGATCGGCAGCACGATCGCCATTTCGACGGCGGCTGCTCCACGACGATGCGTGATTGACTGTGTGCCCAAGCGACGCATGGGAAGTTCTCCGGTAAGGTGGGATTCGAGGCGCAGAGGGGAGATGCCTTCCACCCAACTCAAAAACCCTAGCTCCGGTTCCCTCAGCGAAATAGAAATTGAGAAATAAATCCACGTCTGGTACTGTCGACGTGTTCCGTCAGGTCGGGATTGACCCGTTCTGGTGGATGTAGCGGTTATTCCCCGAGAGGCCCGGCAGCCATGTCCACTCCGAAAACCATCTTCAAACGGATCATTGACCGGGAAATTCCGGCGAAAATCGTCTACGAGGACGAACTCGCGCTGGCCTTTCACGATGTCAGTCCCCAAGCCCCAGTCCACATCCTGGTCATCCCCAAGAAGGAGATCACCTCACTGGCGGTACTGGACCCCGCCGATGCCGGACTGATGGGGCACCTGTTCCTCGTCGTGCAGAAGATCGCAGCCGACCAGGGGCTGACTCACGGATATCGGGCGGTGATCAATACCGGACAGGACGGGGGCCAGTCGGTCGACCACCTGCATATCCACCTGCTGGGCAAGCGGGCGCTGGCCTGGCCGCCGGGATAGAGAGTCGGGAGTCGGGAGCAGGAGGGATCTCC
>JAYTFV010000301.1:0-3325 GCA_043734065.1 Planctomycetota bacterium | reverse complement strand
CCCTTGGAGTCCTCGGTGCGGACCACGTCCTGGCACTGAGCCGCGAGTTCCTCTGGATCCGCTGATGCGCACGCGGGACGCACTGGCCGGGGGGGCGCTCGCTGTTGCCGGTTCCTATTGGGCGCTGATGTCGCCCTACTCCCAGCTGCTCGGACGATTCCCTTTCCGCGGACCCTCAACACGACGGCAAGTAGCGTTGACCTTCGACGATGGCCCGAACGAACCGTTCACGTCGCGGATCGTCGAGTATCTCAACCAGAGGACCATCAAGGCGACCTTCTTCCAGGTGGGCCAGTGTGTGGAGCGCCACCCGGGCCTGACCATCCGGATGGCTGCTGACGGCCACGTTATCGGCGCTCATGGCTACTCTCACCGCCTCCACCGGTGCTTCACCCGTGCGTCGATCCGCTCGGAGGTAGCCCATTCCCAGACAATTCTCCGGGCCGCCCTCGGAGTCGAACCTCTCCTGTTCCGACCACCCTGGCTGATTCGCCCACCGGCGTTGTTCGACACATTGGGCGAGAGCGCACTGCGACCGGTCTCGGGCGAATTCTGCCATCCACTCGAGGTGTTCCAGCCGAGCGCCGAACGGATCGCGAGATGCACCCTGGCGAAGATCCGCTCCGGGAGCATGATCATTTTCCACGACGGTTTCAACGCCAAGGCAGGCGACCGGTCCCAGACCGTCGAGGCGGTAAAGCTCGTCGTTGAAGAACTCAAGGCTGCCGGATATAGCTTCACGACCGTTGACAGGATGCTCGGAGTCCCCGCGTATCGTCCGGTGGGCACGTCGGGGGACGCGGGGCAGGGAGCCCAAACGTGAGGATCTCTTCTCCTTCTCCGCGAGCGCGGGAACGATTGCTTCGCAGCTCCGAGGCTCAAGAGCAGCTCGCGTTCCGCGGAGTCACTGTGTAGCTACATGGCCATCAAGGCAAGCGCGGAACCAAGAGCAGGAAGAAGGCCACCGAAAAGACCCTCAAACAAAAGCGCCAGAGTGAGTCCGGATATGGGGTGGCTGGGGGCTGGGTCAACGCTTGATGCGGTTTCGGACCGCCAACAGAGCCAGGGCGATGAACACGGGGCCAAGAACCGTGAGGACCAGGTCTATCGCCCGCCCCGATTGGGTCAAGGCCCCGCTGACACTCACGCCAGGGACGATGCTTTGAGCGGAAGCGAGTGCGCCACCCTTGATGCCCGCAGGTTTATCGAAGCCGACATGCTCGAAGAGGATCGTGCCCGACAGCCAGAGGGTCAGCAAGAAGATCAATGAGCGCCAAGCTCGTAGCCCGTAGCCCGATACGAGCCAGTAAGCCCAGATTAGGCCCCTCTCCGCACGGCTCGAGTGTTCGCTCCGTCGCCGCATTTCCATCTCGCCGAAATAGAAGTCGTCTGCGCCGCCCTGGTCTGCCCGATTCTCGAAGCTGGCTCGGAGCGCGCGATATGTGGTCCCAACCTGATCAGCACCCAGGTTGGGGAACCCAATGTTCGGCTGTGGCTCGACTTCCGGGCGTACTGGCTCAAGCCACGTTCCAGGAATCACCCAGTCCTTCCGTCGTAGCAAGGAGTGGCGTGCTCTCCACGCGCACTCGTCCGCAATGCACCGGCGCCTAGCCCGAAGAGGTCTCGGCGCGGAGGCGAGCTCCACGCTTGGCTCAAGACTGATGGCTTGCAGGTTGTGGGCTCCGTAGAACACGCAGCGCGACATCTTCACAGACGCGAAAGACAGTAAGCCGGCATCAGCCGCCTGGATCGAGAGCACCTCTGCAGAACCCTTTCCGACAACCACCAGTGGGTCACCCAGAATCACGCGCTCCAGATTGATGGTCGCCTCATCCACACTGAAGCGACCCCCGGCCCGAAACGTCGCACCTTTCAGGTCTAGATTGCCGGTGAGCGCTAGCTGAACGCGGGAGTCGAAGCGCGCCCCCTCCAGGGAGAACCCCGAATCCGTCGTCAACTCACCAATCACCGTCGCCCCGAGGAAGTGGGCCCCTCTGGCGTTTATCCATCCTGCCGCCGTCCGATCCATGGTCAGTTGCCGGTGAACGACGGATTCACTGAGCGACAGATGTTTGAGCGCCGCGAAGTCGAGAGCAAGACTTCTATGAAGTTGGCTATCATCGAACCTAATGTCCCCGACGAAACCCTTCGCGGAGACGTCACCGTGGAATTCACATGACATGAACGCCAGATGCTGTTCGGCAAAGGCGCAGTCTGCATACGTTTCGCTTGTCACGGAGCATCTTTGAAAGACCGACGGCGATCGTCCGAGGTCTGCGAAGCCAAGACGGAGTCCAGCACCGAACGTGCAGTCCGTGGCTTCTATGCCCTCCTCCAGAACGGCGCCGGAGAACTCAACATGTCCCGTGAAGACCAGCTCGCACAGTTTCGGCCTAAATGAAAGGCTGGCACCGAGACACGAGATAGGAGTAGCAATCACTGCGTCGTCATCGGTCAAGGCCGCTAGTACAGAAGTCCAGAGAGGCTCGTCGATTTCCACCCCCTTCATGCCAACTGAGGCTCCCGCTTGGACCACCGCCTGGAGGTAGGTCACACGAGTTGAATCAGACGCGTGGCGGAGGCAGGCTTCCCCAAGAACTCTCTCTCCGGCGCAGCCGGGATGGGAGCACTTCTCCCAGTAAGCGGTACCTTCGCCTCCGCCCGCATCCGTTTGTTGCCTGGTGTGATATGCGGCTCGCCCGGTGCTCGCGTCGATCCAGACCTCAGCTTCCCCGCCTGCGGCGAGAGTCAGCTTCCGATATCTAAGCTTCGAATCCTGACGCGTCATCCCCACGGTCGGCATCCTACTCGTGGCCGGATGTCCGGCAGCGCGAGGGATCAGCCGGTCGCTTTCGCCGGCAGGAGAGCACTCTCACCGGACTCACCGAACCGGAGTGCACGTTTCCAGCAGCGGGACCCGATTCCCCAAAAGTTGGGGCAAACCTCCTCTCGCACGCACGTCGGCGCGTAACGGTCTGGGGCTGGCGGATCAGCGCCATGCGGAACCGGCTACCCCCTCGTCGGGCCGTCACCGGGGCTGTCACACCACCGTGCCACCAAGACCGCGGCCAGGGCACCGTCACTACAACCTTCTTCTCCAAGAATGTGGTGTGACACCTGTTTACGCAGGTCAGCAGCCTTGGAACTTGTCACACCCCCAGGTGTGACAGCGCTCGGAAGGTGGCCCTAGACGGGCTCTCCAGTGGGCTTGTCCCACCTCAAGGTGTGACACTGAGCTGTCGGGGCAGTCCGAACTGGCAAGCGTGGACGCTCTTGACGGCGACAAGACCTTCTCGCATGACTAGGGCTCATCGAGCGGCATGAC
>JAYTFV010000300.1:0-16514 GCA_043734065.1 Planctomycetota bacterium | reverse complement strand
GACCCTCCGCGCGCGACCGCTCCCGATGAGGTTACGAGCCTGCACTTCAGCGGCTCGAACCTGTTCGAGGTTCTGTAGTGCGGTCGAAGCATGTCTCATTCTTGCCCGGTGATCTTGTCGCCTGCTACGGGACCGATGGGGTCAGTCGGTTCATCCGGGCGGCCACATGGTCGCCTCTGGCCCCGGTGGGCCTCCGCTTCGGGCCATCGCATGTGGCGATCATCTCGGATTCGGATCGCGGCCGGTTGTGGGTCGAGTCGACCACGATGTGCCCGCACCCCTGTCTGGTGCGGGGACAACGAGTCTCCGGCTGCCAAGCTCACGAGCCCGAGGTCCGCACGCGGGATTACGTCGCAGCCGGTGGGCGCGTCGAGCTGTATCGACTGACCGATATCAATCAACTGAACCGCGAGGAGCGTCTGCTGCTGCGAGGAATTCTGTTCAGGCATTTTCTGTCAGACCCGGTCGGGTACGACTTGGAGGGAGCGATCCTCTCCGGAACGCGGGCGATTCGCTGGCTGGGCCTTTTGCCCGGCGCGGACCTGCACTCGTTGTTCTGTTCAGAGCTGGTGGCTGCGATTTTGATGCGGCTCAATCGCCTGAACCATGCGAACCCGACCGGGTTCTCGCCCGCTCGTCTGTTGCGGCTGCTGGTCATGCTCGGGAAGTACCACCGCGTGGCCCGCTGGGATCGGTTGTCCGATGTGGAGGTCATGGCTCATGAGTGATCATTGTGGTACGACGCTCCGCGTCGTGACGTACGACGCGGAGCGTCGTACCACAATCGGATTGGCGATTCGCGCGATGGCGAAACTCCTCCTCGCGGCGTTGCTACTGCAAGCCCCCCGCGTCTGGGCACAGAATTTCTCCGCCCCCGAATCCGAGCTGCGCACCGCAGCAGAGGCGGCCCGCGAGCGCTCCGCAAGGTTCTGGTCGGGCTGTTCATTGCCGGGAGTGTGGTCCTGTCCCTGCCCCGTTCATTGGTCAACACGGTCTGGTCCCGGCAGTGGACTAACCTGCTTTCGAATTCAAAACGGCGAGGTATTCGGCTGGCAGATGACCCTCAAAGGGGACCGCGACACCGTCCTGCGCGATGTCATTCCGCACGAGGTGGACCATACCGTGCGGGCCAGTCTCTGCCGCCGTCCGCTGCCCAGATGGCTCGACGAGGGGTGTGCGTCGCTGTTCGAGTCCGAGTCCTCGCACGAGCAACTTCGCCGTCAACGTCAGGCCGCCTTAGCGCCTCTCCTGACCCCAGCGACGATTGACCAGTTGAGTTATCCCGACTCCTCCGACAAGACCACGCGTCTCTATGCCGAGGGGTTCTCGTTTGTGGAGTACCTGCTCTCGCGCGGGACGCCGCGCGATCTGCTCAGCGTGCAGTTCGCCGCCGAGCCGCCGTCGCGATCACTGGTGAAAGTCTACCGCACCGAATTGCCACAACTCTTGTCCGGGTGGCAGACCTGGGAACAGAAGCGACTCGCGGCGGGAACACGCTGCGACTGCGTGAACTGCCCCTGGCACCGGCGACCGACCGGGCCGCTGCGTACTCCGCCACCGACTGCGAGCCTACGACCCACGCTGACCGTCTGGACTGCCAGTTGGTGTACTCCGTGCCAGCAGTTTCATCGCGACCTCGCGAAGCAGCCGGGGTTCCGCTCGCGACTGGAGTCCCGATTTCAACTGGTCATGCGAGATGTCGACCAGTTTCCATCGCTCGCGGTCCAAGACGGCCTCCGCAGCGTCCCGGTGTTTCTCACGCCTGGTCGGCGAGTCGAGGGCTACCTTGGGCCGGAGTGGCTCTTGAAGCAACTCGGGTTGAACGAGTCGGTCACGCCTGCGGTCACACCGGTAGTCACTCCTCCCGTGTCTCGGCCTGTGATTCCCCTCGAACCGGTGGTGCCGCAACTGATCTTCCCTCCGCTGGTGCCCCCGAGCGTGAGCCCTCCCACTCCGCCGCCCCAGCCAGCACTCATCGCCCCCGCACCGCCCGTCATGGCAGCCGGACCCTCGTCCCTGTGGAGCCGCATCCTTGGCCTGGCCCCGGTCGCGATCACGATCCTCACCTCGCTGGGAGTCATCGGCGGCACAGCTGTCACCGGCGGAGTCGGTGGTGTCGCGCTGATGTTGCTGCTCAAGATTTTGCAACGCCGCGCAACCCGAGCCACTCAGGGTACGACACCCGCAGTGGAAGGCGGTGTGACTGTCCCGACAGCCCGCGCCCCCTTTCCCCGACAGTTGGATGAAGCAGGTGAGCTACTTGGACTCCGCCAATCAGAAGGACGTGTGGCAACACTTGATGCGCTGCGCGGCATGTTCCTCGACGACGAGTTCGAAAAGCTGACCGCCGACTCCGACCCGCAGATGACCGCCCTGATCCAGCGCATCCGCACCGCGGTCAACACCCGCGTAGACGAGGTGGCCCCGCTGACGACGAAGGGGTAGGGAGTTGTCAGTTTTCAGTCATCAGTTGTCAGTTGTCAGTGAGGGGGCTCCTCCCCTCCTCCCCTCCCCTCCCCTCCCCTCCCCTCCTCCCCTCCCCCCCCAAGGACTGCCCCAACATGCCCATCGGCGACCCCGGTCACGAACAATTCCGGCGAGCGATCGTGACGCTCCGCAACCTGCACATCGCAGCTGCGCTCTCTCCTCTGTTCACGATGCGATCTGAGCTGCTCGCGAATGACGAGCTGTCGGATCGTGGAGGATTCGATGATCCGACCCGCGACCATCTCATCAATCTGCTGGTCTACTGTGATCGCTGGCGACGACGAGTGACACACAACCCGGACAATGCGCCGCTCGGCGACAAGATCGAGAAGGCGATCGACGCCAAGGCCACGATCGACATCGGCGACAAGCCGTTCGGCGGCGACGATATCCAGAACCAGTCGGGCGGCCTGCTGTCGCTGCCGTTCGCCTTGGATGGCACTGACCCTGACATCCCACTCCAGTCGCAACTGAAGCTCAAGAGCACGCATGCTCTGGTCTTGGCAGGGGCCATCGACAAGGCCATCGTGGCCTGGACCCGCCTCAACAGCCGCGACCGCACCCGGTTCATCACCCGCTTCGACTCCATGCGGGTGTATGGCAACTACCAGGAAATCTTGGGCTACCTCTCGGCCTTTGGCGGAGAAGCGAATCGCATCGATGTGGCTCAAGTTCTGCCCAGCGATGAACCCCTGGGGGCCGACGACAGCCCGAATCGCAAGTCCGAGCGGGTCGGTGTTCCTGCTGTGGCGACCGCCAGCAAGTAGCGCCCTCTTCATCGGAGAACTCAATCATCCCCCGCAGCCGGATATCAACCGAGACCCGGCTGCGGGCGTTTTGAGAATGCAGAAATGTTGGCGGTCGCAACTCGTACCGCCGATATGACGTTGGCGTCGAAATGACGGACCTCTTGTACAGTATGACAAGAGTCGTTGTGTGATACTTTCGGAAAGATACTTTCGGAAACTAGTTGACAAACCGCACACATGTGTGATAATTCTTTCAGTCGGTGGCGATTGTGTGATGCACATCCACAGCGAGAGACGATGTTCCTTCAGCGACTCGCGCACCATCTCGGCACGGAAAGGAATGGTGCAATGTGGAAGCGGGTCCAACAGCTCCGCGTGGCCAGTACATTGTGATGCCGACGGCATCAGCGATAACGGAAGCATGGAAACTGTGTGAAAATCGGAGACGCGAGTATCAACTGCTGAGAAGGCATGCCTTCAAGTTGATCCACTGGCCGACGGGAAACGAGGAGATCAGACAGCCTGCCTGCGACATCGACTGGGACTGGATCAAGTCTCTGGAGGGGAAGCGGGTGGGTGAGTTGCGGATCGATGAACACATCAACGGTCACAACAACGTGCGGGTGATTTTCTTTAAGGCCAACAAGCCGTTGCCAGAGGAAACGATGTGTCGCATCTGGCTATTGGCGGTCTTTCAGAAGAAACGGATGCAATTCACCAACACAGAGATCCGAACATTCAAGGCCATGAGAGACCTGATTGTGAGACGCCAGTACGGCGGAGACTCACAAGCCTAGCAAGTTTCCTCATTCTTCGTTTCGGGGTGTCAAGAGCCTTGCGAGGGCATCGTACTCGCAACAGTCCAGACATCAGTTTAGTCCAGACTTCAGTCGGGGCTTGCCTCAAGAGCCTTGCGGGGGCGTTATGCCCGCATCACAAGCCTAACAGATCTCACCATTCTTCGTTTCGGGAGCGAGGATTACCATGTCAACCGTCACCACACCCAATGAGATTCTGGCAGCTGGGGCTTCGCAGTTTGCGATGTACTTCAATGCCTATCGGGAATGCAGCCCTGAGATTCAGGAGATCATTCACGACATGGCTGCCATCGCGGGCGACTCAGACGCCACAGTTGATGAAAAGCGATTGGCGTCTCAGACGCTGATTGAGGCGCTGTTTCCGGCACTCACGGCAGATATGCATGACCTGGATGAGACTCTGCTGCGGTCACAGGAGTCGCAGCAGATTGAGAAGGATCTGGACCGAGAGGAGGAGACCTTTGCGGAACGACTACGCGCCTTGATGGCGGAGAAATCGGTCACGCAGGAGTATCTGGCTGAGATGACCAAAGTGAGTCAACCGGCAATTGCCAACATGCTTGCGAGGCAATGCCGACCACAACGACGGACTATCGCCAAGATTGCTGCGGCATTGGGTGTCGAACCCTCTGAACTGTGGACGGGCTTCGTGCAGTAGCTCTCCGTTTGACGATCCTCAATCATCTCTCGCAGCCGGGTCTCTCCCCGGAGACCCGGCTGCTTGCGGTATTGCCTGAAATATCCAGCAGCAGCGAGTGATCCATCGTGTCCGATCCCCCGTTGCTCGTGGTACGATTCACGCGGGAAGATCACTCCAGACTCTTCCCGCTCTGAGCCTTCCCGCGGACCAACGGCCATGACACAACCTGACTGGGTGTACTACTCTGCGGGCATCGGACTGGTTGTGGTCAGCGTGGCGGCCTGGATCGGGTCTTTCTATCGGTTCCCCGGAAACTGGGTGGTGGTGGCTCTCTCGGCGGTCTCGGCGTATTTTCTGCCGCAGAAAAACGCCCAACTCGGGTTGACGTGGACCACCGTGGCTGTGCTGGCCGGTGTGGCGGTGGTCGGCGAGCTGGTCGAGTACTTCGCGGGCCGATCCGCTGGACATGCGGGCGGGGTCCATCGTCGCAGCCTGGTCATCGCCATGATCGGCGGGATCAGCGGGGCCTTGATTGGCTCGGTGCTGACACTGCCGGTTCCGTTCATTGGTCACTCGGTGTCGCTGCTGGTCGGAACTCTCGCGGGAGTGGCGGGCGGGGCCTATTTCGGCGAGGTACTCTACAGTGATCGCCAAGGGTGGAGCCGCCTCAGCATCCATACCTCTCTCGTCACCCGGCTACTCGGTACAGTCGGAAAGTTGGTCGCAGGTTTAACGATGGTAGCGATCCTGGCCTCCGCATTATTCCCGTCGAGCGGATGAATCCGCCCGTGTGCGATCTCCGGGTCACGTGGACTTTTCGCATCCTGCCTGACTCGGAGGCACTGTTTGCCAGAGACTTTGACGAACAGTGAAACTGAGTTGAATCCAAGGGATGTCGGGGTCAGAATGAATAGGATGAACCCCCACTCGCGCCGCAACAGCCTCGCGGAGCGCCCACCCCTCCCGACGAAAGTCGGCCCATCACTACGAATGAACGCGGAGAGAATGAACATGCACTGGAACAAGATTCTGTTGGCTGCCTCGGCAGTGGCTTCATTATGGACCGGTGACCTGCTCGCCGGAGGACGCCGGGGATGCTGTGCTCCGTGTATTCCGTGCGCTCCGAACACCTGCGTGACGTACAACCCGTGCGGCAGCAGCTATGGCCGCATGTTGTCCTACTCGCAAGCCCTGGAGCGTGCGGAGCAGGCCAATGTCGCGGAAGCCTATCTCGCGGAGACCACGAAGAAACTGACAGCCGTCGAGGCCCGCATCGCGGAGATGGAAAAGCAACTGGCCGATGCCAAGGTCGCAACTGACAAGGCCGTCACCGAACGTGATGCCGCGATGAAGGTCGCTGCCGCGAACGAAGCCGCCAAGAAGGCTGCGGACGACAACGCCGCCAAGATGGCTCAGGCCGCCAAGGAATCGCAGGTCGCTGCCGACAAGGCGGCTGCCGAGAAGAAGGCCGCCGACGAAGCCAAGGTCGCCGCCGAGACCGCCAAGAAGGCGGCCGAGGAGGCCAAGAAAGTGGCTGACACCGACAAGGCCAAGGCCATCGCCGCCGCTGAGGAAGCGACCAAAGCCGCAGCCAAGTCTGCGGAAGACCTGAAGACGGCTCAAGCCTCTTTGACCAAGGCGGAAACCGAACTCGCCGAGCAGAAGAAGAAGAACGAAGAGCAGCAGAAGCAGATCGAAGAGCTGAAGAAGATGCTCCCGCCCAAGCCGGAAGATGGCAAGCCGGAAGATGGCAAGCCGGAAGGCGACAAGAAGCCGGAAGGCGACAAGAAGCCGGAGGGCGATAAGAAGCCGGATGGGGATAAGCCTGCGGACGAGAAGCCTGTCGGCGAAAAGCCCGCTGAGCCGAAATCCGAATAACGGCCCAGACTCTGTGACCGAAGCACCCGAGAACGCGACAGTTTCCTGTCGCGTTCTTTGCATTATTGTGGTAAGACGCTCCGCGTCGTACGTCAAGACGCGGAGCGTCGTGCGACATTCCCCTCCGAGCAAAAACATGCCCCGCCGGTCAATTCTCTTCGCAGCGGGCGGCTCCGGCGGGCACCTGTTCCCGGCGATCGCCGTCGCCGAGAAATTGCAACGGCAGGCAGGGGATCTCCGCCTCGGGATCGTGGCCTCGGAAAAAGAGATCGACCGATCGATCCTCGCCCGCTTTCCCTTCGAGCGGCATCATCTCGCCTCGGTCTCTCCCGGTCGCATCTGTCAACACCCGTGGACGGTACTCTCCGAAAACTGGCACGCCTGGCAAACTGCCCGTCAACTCATCCGCGAACAATCTCCATCGGTCGTCATCGGCTGCGGCGGATTCGCCAGCGCCCCGCTAGTTTTCGCCGCCATCCGGGCGGGCGTCCCGGTCGTCCTGCTGGAGCAAAACCTGATCCCCGGTCGAGCCAACGTCTGGCTCAGCCACTGGGCCACCCGCCTCTGCCTCAGCTTCCAGGAGACAGTGCCCTACCTCCCCGGCTCCGTCCAACGCCGAGCAGCGAAGGTCGTCTCTGTCACCGGAAACCCGGTGCGGCAGTCGATGCTCCCGAACATGGTGCCTTCGCCCCATGACGAATCTGAACAGATGTCAGGCCGCGAGGGCGAGGCTCCTGCCAAGCCGGGACCAGGAGACGACGTTTTTCCTGGCTCGCGGCTCAGCAGGAGCTTCGCCCTCCCGGTCGAGTTCATCCCTCCACGATTACCGAACCAACTCCTGATCCTCGGCGGCAGCCAGGGGGCCAGGCACCTGAACGAGGCCGTCGCCGAGTGGGTCCCGACCCGCCCCGCAGCCTTGCAGGGCTGGCACCTGATCCACCAGACCGGCACCGCCGATCAGCCTGCCATCGCCCAGCGCTACTCCCCACTCTCAGAATTCCTCCAAGCCGAAGCGGTCGATTTCATCACCGATCCGGCCACTTACTACCGCACCGCCACCCTCGTCATCGCCCGCGCGGGGGCCACCACCCTGGCCGAACTCGCCTGCCTCGCAGCCCCCACGGTCCTCGTCCCGCTCCCCTCCGCCGCCCGCGACCACCAGACCGCCAACGCCCGCTGGTATGCCGCTCAAGGGGCCGCCCGCCTCGTGACACAAGCCACCACTCCTTCCGAGACAGCCCACCAACTCGCCGAAGCTGTCACCCCGCTGCTGTCCGATCTCTCCGCTCGACAGAGCCTGAGTCGAGCCCTCTCAGCGACCGCACGTCCCCAGGCCGCACAAGACATCGCAAATATCATCCTCGATGTGGCACTCTCCTGATCCCCGCTGAATCATCATACCGGTTTGAATCACTCCCCGCCGAGCCATTGCGGCTGCATGGAACACCGAGGATGATCCCTCACTGACACAGCCATGATCGATCGACGGGGAATGACCGATGGCCAAGAAGAAGTCGACACCCCGCGCTGTTCCGGCTCCTGGAGTCGCCACCGTGGTGAAATCGACGGAATTGAAACATGTTCCGGCGCGGAAGGGAAACCCCCAGGCGGCGACGACACTGCCCACGGGATATGCCCCGCTCTTTGCGGATCTGAAAGTTCGCGTCCGCTCGGCGCAGCTCACGGCGGCCGCCGTCTCCGTGAACCGCGAGCTGATCCTGCTCTACTGGCACATCGGGCGTGAGATTCTGCGTTGCCAGCACGCACAGGGGTGGGGGCGAAGGTCGTGGACCGCTTGAGTGTCGACCTGCGGGCCGAGCTCCCGGAGATGGGTGGGCTGTCGCGCTCCAACTTGTTGTCCATGCGGTCGTTTGCGGAGGCTTGGCCAGATGAGGCAATTGTCCAACAATTTGTTGGACAAATTCCGTGGGGACAAAACGTCCTCCTGTTAGCGAGGGTCAAAGACCCCACAGCCCGCGATTGGTACGCCCGCAAGACCATCGAGCATGGCTGGAGCCGCGCGGTCCTCTCGGTGCAGATCGAGACCAAGGCCCTCGCCCGCCTGATGAAACGGGTGGATGCCGGGGGGATGGGGATGAGAGGGAAGTGCGGAGTCTGTGGCACCCCCCACTCGCCGATCAGGCGAGCCGGATGGCGTCAGCCTCCGGACTCTTCCGACCGCCGCGACCGTCCGGGGGCTGACGCCGCCCGGCTCGCCTGCCGCTGCGTCGGAGGCTGGCTGACCATGCCAGACGGATCCCGCGCGTGAAGTATCACTCGACAGCCCTGAAGACGACATACATCACGCCAGGCTCACGGACGGGTGGTGGCGGCGATCGATCGGCAGTGGCCCTCCACCCGATTCGGCACCCCCTGCCGGTCGACTCGCCCTCCTCTGCGAAGAAATTCCGTCTGAGCGAAAAAACTTCTGGAACCAATTCAGACTCGCCGGGGAAGAAATTCGGGGTTATCCTGTGAGGTGCCGATTCTAGGAAGACGGGACAATGTGTCCTCGCCTCAACAGAAGAGGTGACGGAAACCCTCGTCTCGCGCGGAGTGCGGGCGGACTACTCTCTGGGATGGATGCCTGATGAGGTCGACACAACCCTCTCTACGATTCGGCCTCGGTGCCGCGCTATTCCTCGCGCTGGCCTTTCAGCCTGTTGGCCTTCGCGCGCAAAAATTCGAGGGGCTGGCAGCCCCTGGCGAGGAAGCCCCCGCTGTGCCCGATGCCGGGTTGTTCGACTTGGGCAATCTTACTTCGGGTTCTCCCAGTGATGAGCCAAAGAAGTTTGTCGGGAAGGACAAGGCTCCCGCAGTGACCGTGATTTGGTCTCCGTTAATCGGGAGTCCCGACACGGCGGTGCTGGCGATCCATGTCGTGATGCAACAGGGCGCAAACACCTATGACTTTCCGACGGTGCCAGGCTCAAAGCCCACGAAGATCATGATCGATGAGATCGCGGGGGTGACACCTCTCGACGCAGCGTTTGTGGCCGATCGCAGTCCCGTGTTGGTGAAATCAGAGCTTCTTCCCAAAGGAGCACCTCTGCGAGAGTTCTTCGACCAAGTGACGTTTCTGAGAAGGTATCGCATCACGGGTGAACCGGCACCGTTCATCACGGGCAAGATGGAGTTGCAGGTCTGTCGCATCCAATGTGTGATCCACCGGCCCGATCTGACGGGTGAGTGGTCCAGCGAACCGTACGCGGGAGCGATGCCTGCGGAATGGGGCATCGCCGGTGCCAAACCCCCCGGGGATGCGACGCACACGCCTGAGAGCGGCTCGGCGGGCGGCAGTGAATCGGTCGCAGTCTCCTCGATCGAAGTCGAGAAATCGGCTCCGCTCTCGTTTGGGTATGCGCTGGGACTGGCCTTCCTGGGCGGGATCATCATGAACGTCATGCCCTGCGTGCTGCCGGTCATCGCGATCAAGGTGCTCTCCTTCGTGCAGCAGGCGGGCGAGAGCCGCTCGCGGATCTTCGCACTGAATCTGACGTACTCCATCGGTGTCATCACCGTGTTTCTGGGACTCGGAACCCTGGCCACCTTTGCCAAGGTCGGACTCGGCCAGTTGTTTCAGCACGACAGTTTCAACGTCGTCATGGCCTGCGTTGTGTTTGCGATGGGGTTGAGTCTGCTCGGCGTGTTCGAGTTCAGCCTGCCCGGATCACTGGGCGGCGGCGGCGAGCATCACGAAGGACTGACCGGGGCGTTCTTCACCGGAATCCTGGCCACGCTGCTGGCAACTCCCTGCATCGGCCCGTTCGTCAGCGGAGTGCTGGTCTGGAGTGTCACCCAGCCGACGGCGGTGATCTACCTGATCTGGGGGATGCTCGGACTGGGAATGGCCTCGCCGTATCTACTGATTGGACTGTTCCCTGGACTGATCAACCGCATGCCACGTCCCGGAATGTGGATGGTGCGGTTCAAGGAGTTCTCGGGCTTCGTGCTGATGGCCACAGTGATCTTCCTGATCAATAGTGTCTCGCATGAGCAATTGATCCCGACGCTCGTGATTCTGCTGGGGGTGGCGCTGGGACTCTGGATGATCGGCAACCTGTATGACCATTCGACGCCGACAGACCAGAAGTGGAAAGTCCGCATCGCCGCGGTGCTGGTTTCGCTGCCGTTGATTGGGTTTGGGGTCCTCCAAAACTGGGGGGTGGAAAAGCTCCCCTGGAAGCCTTTCTCGGAGGCCAGACTCGCTGAATTGAGAAAGACTGGTAAGCCGATTCTGATCGACTTCACGGCAGATTGGTGTTTGGTCTGCAAGACGAATGAGCGTCTGTCCCTGAATACCAGGCAGACCGCCGAGTTTGTGAAGATCCACGATGTGGTCTGCATGAAGGCTGATTTCACCGACGAGAGCCCGGAAATCAAGGTGTGGCTGGACCGCTTCGGCACAGCGGGGGTGCCTCTCGTGGTGATCTTCCCTCCCGGCGAAAAGGCGAAGGGCATCAAGTTTGATGCTCTGTTCACGCAGTCACGTTTGCTCCACACGATGGAAGAAGCGTGGCAGAAATCAGGAGCGAAGGCTCCGTCTCAGACGACTTCGTCCACTGGCGGCACGGCGATCAAGTAAGGCTGGCGGGCGGAAATGAGACATGCCTGAGTCGCCAAGTTTCGCCAGAACGTGGGCGAATTGGTGTGCGTGCCCGCCCTCTGACGAGGGGCGGCTACGGCTCTTTCACCTCACTTGGCCAGTTCGATGGTCAAATCTTTCCGCCCCTCCTTGGGGATATTAATCATGATGTCAGTCGATTCGACGCTGCCATATTTCTTCGGCAACACCGACTTCGGCAGCTGTTTCATCTCGTTGCCGTCCATCGGAGGCGGCACGTACGGTCCATTGGTCACGCTCACCGTGACCTGATTGGGGCCCACGCAGGCCCCGTTCGCTCCGTTGAGCGTCATTCGAAAGGCCCCGGTCTCGTCACTGTGTCCCACCGCCGGCGGGCCTTTCTCCGGGTAAAACGTAATCGTCGCGTGCGGCAAGGGCTGCTTGTCAAGCAGGACGATCCCCGAGGCCTCGCCCAGCGTGGGCGAATCCTTGGCCGCGCCGCCACAGCCGCTCACCCAGCACAGCACCAGACACAGCCCCCAACACTTCGATTTCATGCGAAAGTCCTCCAGTTCGAACATGACACCGACACCCGGATGATAAGTCGCCCTCGATCATTCGAGAAGCAGAGGTGACGACGGACAACCCGGTGGTCCGTCCAGGCTCAGACGATGGGTTGTGGCTTGCACCCCTGGGAGGGCGAAGCTCCTGCTGAACCGCGAGCCAGGGGACACGTTCACCCGCGGTCGCGGCTCGGCAGGAGCCTCGCCCTCCCGAGGGAGAGGAGTAGCTGCGTTCGCCAGAACGCGGGGAGCCCGCACTCTGGCGAGTGCAGCTACCTCACCAGTTGAAATTGGTGGTCCACTAGAATTGCTGCTGGAATTCAGCCCCGTCGATGGACGCTGCATTCCGGTACAGGTTGAGATCGATGTTCTCCGAAATGAACTTCACCGACCCATCTCCGAGCGTGAAGTGTCCGCCCCCGGTGTGCTGGCTGGCAAACGAGTAGTTGTGCGGCCAATCGTCCGGGGTGATGGCGGTGTTCTTCGAGTAGTAGTTCAGCGGCACAGCACAGGTCGCCGTCGTGTGGTTGAAGAAGTACCACGACGTGTGACTGCAACGCCCCGGCAGGGCTTCACCGACGAAGAGCGTGTTGGTGGTCCCGTCCGAGACATCTCGGATCCGCGTGATCCAGGGACCGTTGGCCCGTCGGTTGCGGCCCATCCAACCGTTGGCAAAATCCAAACCATCGCTGTTCCCGGCATTCCGCCCCGTGGGATGCGTGTGGGTGAACGTCCCCCATGCCCAGTTGTTCCCACACACGGACTTGTAGTTGTTCACACCCCAAATATCCTGTCGTGTGATGTTGAATCGATTGTCCAGCCGACCATCCCCGCCCGTCGGATCGGAAGGACACAGGAATGTGGCAATGATCGTCTTGGCCGCTGTTGTGTTTGCCGAGTACGGCGTCGGCAAGGGGTCGGTCGTGACAGCTGCCATCGGAGCACTCATATCGATGGTGTTGTACAGCGGGGATGAATCCAAGTACGGCAGGATGCCGATGATCCACGATCGACCGCGCGTAGTCGTGTCGAAGAATCCATCGATCGAATAGCTCATCGGGAACGTCCCGTTGGACTCATGATAATTGTGCAGGGCCAGCCCGATCTGTTTCAGGTTGTTCTTGCATTGGCTGCGGCGGGCCGCCTCGCGAGCCTGCTGCACGGCAGGCAACAGGAGTGCAATCAACACCGCGATGATGGCAATCACCACCAGCAACTCGATCAACGTGAATCCACGCCTATCCCGTGTCATGACACTCTCCGGAAGGGAACATCCCTGTGGTTCAGGCCAACAGCACCGATACAGCGCAAAGACCGAACTCCACTCAGCTTATCGTATGAGATTATCGCAAGTCATCAGCGAATGCCGATCGACTTAAATGTTTCTGAGAATTATTCCCGCGTCTTCAGCACCGCGATCAAATCCAACTTGTCCAACCGCCTCCGCACCACCAGCCCCGACAGGATCGCTGCCACGACGATCACTCCGCAGGCGAACCCGTGCGTTGAAGGGTTGATCACCAGCGGGATGCGATACATCTCCGTGTTCAGCGTCAGCGTCGACACGATGCAGAACAGATACCCCAACCCCATGCCGGGGACCAGGGCCACCACCGTCAGCACCGCCAGTTCCCCCAGCAGGATGCCGGAAATCTCCGCCCGCGAAAACCCGATCACCCGCAAGGTCGCCAGTTCGCGGCTGCGTTCGGCCAGGGAAATGCGTGCGGCATTGTAGACCACTCCGAAGGCGATAATCGTCGCGAACGCCACGTTGAACATCCGAATCCGCAGCAGGTTTTCCGCCACGGTCTCGCGGAAGCTCTGGATCATCGCCACCTTGATCGAGACGCCCGCCACCTGCGGCAGGTTCTTCAATTGCGTATACATCTGGTTCACTCGCTGGCTGTCGACGGTGACATACGCCCCCGAGAGCGACTCCCCCTCGCGCAGCAACCGGTGGGAGGTCTCCAGCGACACAAAGCACGACAGACCCGAGAAGTCGTCGACCACCCCCATCAGCTTCAGTTCGCGGTGCGGACGCTCCCCTTCGAGAATCTCGGCCGTCACATAATCACCGATCTTCAGCTCCAGCACCTCGGCCAGCTTAGTCGTCATCAGCACGCCGTCCTCCGGGATCGGCTTCTCGTGTCGCAGCACGTCGACGGCCTTGAACAACTCGTTCCCCGGCGGCAGGGCCTGAATCGTGACCCGCCGGGAGTGATGCCCCGACCGCACCCGCGCGGCGATCGACCGCATCGGGACGACCGCATGCACGCCCGGCAGGTTCTCGATGTCGTGCAGGACATCCGCTTTCGTCGCACGGATGAATGTCACCATCAAGTCGTACCGCTGGGCGTGCCGGAACTGCGACTCCATCACGTAGTCGACCGCGTCCTTGGCATAGCTCCCCAGGATGATGACCGCCACCGCCGTCGAGATCCCCAGGCACGACAGAGCCGACTTGATCGGATGCCGCTCCAGGCTCCGCAGAATCATCCGCATGGTCTGGGGCAGGAAGCGTTGAAAGCCGATCCGCTCGAGAATCGTCGCGCGGAAATCACCGGGCGGAGCGGGGCGCATCGCCTCCGCCGGGGGCAACCGCACCGCCTGCCACACGGAACCAATCGTCCCCAGCACCCCGGCGGCCAGACTGACCCCAAACGCCGACAACGCCACCTGCGAATCAAACTGAAAGTCGAGATGCGGGAACCGGTACAGCTTCGTATACAGCTCCGAGAGCTTCATCCCCATGAACGTGCCCAGAGCGGTCCCCACGATGCCGCCGGTGACGACCACCACGGCTGTGATCTTCATGTAGTGCAGCCCGATCGACCAGCCGTAGTAGCCGAAGGCCTTGAGGGCGGCGATCTCCTCGCGCTGTGACTGGATCATCCGGGTCAGCACGACATTGAGCAGGAAGGCTGCGACCGCCAGAAAGATCGTCGGGCCGACGCGGGCCATGCCTCGGAGATTCTCCATCTCATCACGAATGTACTTGTGGGACATCTGGTCATTGCGGTCGTAGGCTCCCAGACACCCATACGGTTCGAGGAGTAGATCGATCTGACGGATCACCTCCGGAATGCTCGCCTCCGCCGAGACCGACACGCACAGATTGTTGAATGCCCCCTGCATGTCAAACGCTGCGGCCAGGTCCGTCTGTCCCATCCACAGGACGCCAAACCGGCGGTCATCGGGCAGGACATCTCCCTCGCGAATCTGGAAGATGAACTCCGGCGAGATCGCAATCCCGACGATGTGCAGCGACCGCTCCCGCCCGTTGATGACCGCCCGCAGCGAGTCCCCGGGCCTCAGCGCGTGGACGGCGGCGAACGCTTCGCCCACGATCACCTCGCCCGACTGGTTCGGCTCGATGTACCGCCCACTCCGCAAATACAGCCCGTTCAGCCCCGGCGGCTCATGCTCGGGGATGGAGATCAGCCGACCGATGGCGGGCTCAGCGAGGTCTGCCAGATCAAGCGTCACATCCGACATGATCCGCGGCGCGACCTGTGACACTCCCGGAATCTCCGTGATCCGCTCGACCACCGTCAGCGGAGCCCGCGTGACCCGCGCGAAGATGTCTGAGAACCGGTAGCGAGCGTAATACTCCGCCTGGTTCCGCTTCAGCGTCGTCAGCGTACTCAGCGACATCACAAACGCCGCCACCCCGCACGCAATCACGAGCGCAATCGCCGTGAACTGCCCCTTCATCTGGAGCAGATTGCGAACAGCCTTGCGATCGAGGGCAGCGAGCATGGGGTGAGTGGTGAATGGGAAGTGGGGGGGCTGTGACGCTCATGGCGAGCCGGATGGCGTCAGCCTCCAGACCTGACCGCCCGCCGCCGGAGTTCGGGGGCTGACGCCGCCCGGCTCGCCTGGGCTTGAGCTGGGAACCGAGCCGACCTCACTCGACTGACCTCTCACGTGAACAAACTCAACCGCGATGAACGCGCCGTTTCATCCGACCGGGGCCACACCGCCCTGCCCGCACTCGATCCCCGACAGGCCGCGCGCCGTTACGGCTTCGCCTTCGCATCATCGACCTGCTTCTGCACGTCGATCGCGGTCGTGTTGACGACCTTGGCCACTTTCTCCGAGAGCTTCTTGGCGAGTAGGCCGCTCGGGTCGCAACCGCTGGCGATGGAGACGATCTTGCCCCCCTTCTCGATCAGGAAGTTGGTCGGCATCGTCTTCGTCTCAAAGGTCGTCCAGGCGTCCCCCTGCGTGTCGACGGTATACAGCATATTCAGCTTCTTCTCTTTGACATAGGCGGCGACCTTCGAATCGGGTTCGCGGAAGACGGCGATCGAGGTCAGGCCCAGATCCTTGTACCCTTCGTGCATCGCTTGGAAGTACGCCAACTCCTTGTCGCAACCCGAGCAGCCGCACGTCAGCCGCACCAGGACCGGTCCCTTCGCGGTGAGATCCGACAGACTGACCTCTTTGCCCGTCGCATCCTTGAACTTGAAATCGGGAGCCTGAGTCCCCACATCGACCTTCTTCGGAGCTGCCGCAGTAGCTGCGGTCGGCTGGGCCGCAGGTCTGGCGTCCTCCGCCCACGCGACACCAGTGACAAGCCACAACGCCGACGCCATCGCAACGAGACTCTTCATGAACGACTCCTGGCAGGAAATGTAAGGTGAGAGGGACTCCCGGCTCCCCAGTCAGCGAACCTCAGCTTACCCGAGGCCGACACATAAGCCAAACTCGAAATGACTGTCGGACAAACTTTTGAGAGCGAGAGAGCGAGACGTATTTTGCGTCCCATTCTACTGGGCGTGGGTGGCCCAGACGCTGCTTTGAGCGTCTGGG
>JAYTFV010000299.1:0-3740 GCA_043734065.1 Planctomycetota bacterium | reverse complement strand
CGGGGGCGAACCGAGAGGGTTGAAACCGCTCTTCATTGCAGGCCGCCAATTTGGTCTGTGACACAAACTCGGACGATTCGTCTCACAAGAGATGTCATTTCCAATCCCCATGCGGTTTTCTCCGATCCGCGCCCGCAGGACCGGTGTTTTCCCCGGTGAGGCGACAAATTCGTGGCCTGGGGCGTGGTGAATACACATCATCCTTGAAAATGGGATGTACGCTTGGGGGATTCACCCAAATTCGGGGAGAGTGAGATGGACGGTCTGTTGGATTCTGTGATGCGAAAAGTGGCAGGACATTGGTCCCACGCCACGCCGACCGACTTTGGTGAGTTGGCGATTGTCATTGTGATTGCAGCTTGGTTTTTCACCCGATATTACGGAGATCGCTAACCTGTTACCTCACTTTTTCGGCGCGATGGACGGGGCGGCCTGCATCGCGGCGCTCGTGGCCTGGACCAGTTGCAGGAACTCCTTGGTCGTGTCGACCTCCTCGCGCCCCGCTGGCAGGACGAACTGGAAAGTCGTCGCTGGCACTGGCTGATCGAGTTTCAGGTTCCGAAATTCCAGCTGCATCAGGGCCCGCTCGCCCGTGATCTTTCCCGCTTCGTCCAGATCATTTTTGAAGTAGGCGATCTTCACCGGCAGCAGCGTGTCGGCGGCGAAGCAGACCCGCACTGAGTCCGGAAAAAACGGAACCAGGCTGGCCATGACCCGATCGGATTCCGCGCCAATCCCGGCTTGATATCTCTGGCGCACGACCGGATCCCAGGCTCCGTGATAGACGCTGCACTTTTGCCCTTCGAACTCTTCGTCGGTGACACGTTTCCCAATCATGCAGCGGTCGATGGAGGCCAAAATCGCGGGGAGTCCGCCGATTCCCATCTCGGCTCCCAGGCTGGCCACCGGCAGGTTCGCGGTATTCCCCGTCGCGGCCAGGATCTTCTGCACATCCCGCCGCGTGAACAACAGTTCGGGATCCTTGGCCCCCGCTTTACCGATCGCCTTCTGCGTATGCAGAATCGTGCCGTCGCAGATTTCGGTCAGCGACCCCTGCATCGAACCGACGCGAATCTTGTACTCCAGCCGCAGCTTGGGGAACGGCCCGGAGATATAGGTGCCCTCGGCCTTGAGTCGGCGGTCTCCGACAATAATCTGCTGCTGCATGTCGGCCTGCAAAGATTGCCGGTCGAGCAGGCGGGTCCGAGCCTGGGCGAGAAGTGCATCGGCCTGGGCG
Organism: Planctomycetota bacterium; assembly: GCA_043734065.1. Taxonomy (GTDB): domain Bacteria; phylum Planctomycetota; class Planctomycetia; order Planctomycetales; family Planctomycetaceae; genus TH-plancto1. The sequence continues at coordinate 2,503 of JAYTFV010000299.1, read as the reverse complement.
ATCTCTTCCGGCGTCGGCTCGGCGGGAGCGGTCTCTTTCGCCGCCGCATCGGAAGCCTTGTCTTTCGTAGGCTTTTCCGCAGTGGCAGGCGGCTCCTGCTCGGCCTGAAGCGAGCGCACACTAGCCCATCCGATCCCCAGCAGGAGAGCAGAACACGTCAAGACGAGAATGGTTGGAGTTTTCATGTTGGCGCGAAAATGACGGATTTGCCAAAGAAACCCACCGCACCGATCCGAATAGAAGACTGACTGCGTGTGGGCAGTGGCATTCTCTCTGTGAGGAGAGAGAGCCCCTGCCCGTCGAGGACGTTCAACCTCGACCACAGATCAGCTCCTGCTTCGGGAGTGCGTCTGGGACGGAACCGCAAGTGGTCGGGATTGTAGCGGCAACAACTGACACGGGTCGACCGCAACCGGAACGATTCGACGAGTCCAGCTTCCAAAAAGGGTGTGCGATGAGATTCTACTTCCTCGCATTGGGGACTTTGGTGATTGTGTGCGTCGGATGCGCAGACGGTCAACAACTGGTTCACAAAGACGAATACCATGCTCCGCCAGCTCAGATGATGGCCCAACCCGGCCCGATGGTCGGTGGCCCCGGACCCGGGGTCATGGCCATGAACTACCCGCCACCGGGGATTCAGCAGGCGGGCTACCAGTGTCCTCCGGGCTGTCCTCCGGGCTATGGCGGCGGCGGTGGTTACGGTTACGGCGGCTGCCCCCAGCGGACCACCCAGGTGCGGTTCCTCGGTCCCGAAGGGATGCACGTTGGCTGGCAGATCGGCCAGGGCTTTGCCGAGCACCAGATCCTCGCTCCGGGTCGGTACAACTTTGCCCAGGGCGCGACTTACCGCCTGAAGCTCAGCGACATTCCCGGTCGCGAAGGGCTGACGGTCTACCCGACCCTGCACATCTATCCGATGCAGACCCAGACGAGTGCGTACCTGTCGCACAATGCTCTGCCGCTACGGATCAATGATGAGGACTTCGACCAGATCGAAACCAACAACTACGTCACCAAGGTGATCTACCTGCCAGACGCGAAGTACCAGGAACTGGCGATTGCCGGCGTCGAGGAACTCGTCTCGACCCGCCTCGGACCGGGCCTCGATCCCGTCGCCGAAGCCGATCGTCGCGGCACAATCATGGCGGTCATCCGCATGGGCAACATGGACTACGAAATGCCCGGCCAGATGAACGCCATCAGCCAGTACGGCGACCAGGGCAACATCAATCTGGTCAGCGGCGAAGAGGGACAGTTCGTCCCGCCCCAGCCAATCAGCGACTTCCAGTCGACCAACGGCAACATTCCTTCGGACATGATGATGGGCGGCCCCGCCGGTCCCGGCCAGCCGCCCTATGACATGATCGCCGGGATGAACGCTCCAATGTACGGTCGACCCATGTGCGGCACCCCGATCGGTCTGGTCGGTCCACCTCACTTGCCGTTCGGTCGTCCTGCCGATCTGAAGTCCCACACGGTTCGGAACGACACCGATTTCGACATCGGCGAGCCGGTGGATCACCTACTGTACACTGTGCGGCACGAGCCGGGAATCCGGATGCCACATCCGGTCAAGCATGTCGAGTACACCGAAACCCATCCGACCTATCGTCCGGGGGAAACCTCGGTTCCGGCCTGGGCCAACTAATCACTCGATCTGTGGGGACAATCGGCGGGTCGCACCCACCCCGCCAGTTGACCAGTCCCCGAACCTGCTGAATCCCACGCGGTGGGTCGTGTCGTGCGACCCACCGCGTTTGCGATTGAAGTGGTCAGTCATCAGTTATCAGTAATCAGTGCAGACACTGGAGACTCTTGACTGACGACTGAAAACTGACGACTGAAAACTTCCCTGCGAGTCTCCCATGCGAACACCGGCACTCACCGCACTCGCTCTCCTCGCTCTCGCGGGCCTGTCCTCGGTCCCGGCTGAGGATCGAACCGGGCGGACGGGACGCTATTACCCGCTCGATCACCGCAAGCCCGTCGGCGAGGCCGGACGCTGGCAGGCGGTCCTCCGGCCTGGCATCCAGAACTACGTCCAGCCCGTGCAGATCAAGCTGCCAACGACGGGGGAGATCTCGTTCTACCAGGGTGGGTCGCCGGTCCCGGCACAGACCGCCCCGGCTCAAGCCGGGATGCAGGTCGGGTACGCCTACCGCGTCAAGATCGCCAACATCCCCGAGTACCCCGGCCTCGAAATCTATCCGACGATCGAACTCCTCGGTCGCCTGCACCCGCCGATGGAACTCAAGGACAAGTACCCCGTCCCGATCGAGATCACTGACGCGGAAATCGAAGCCGTCATGAACGACCAGATGGTCACCAAGGTCATCTATCTGGAACAACCGCAACTCGCGACCCCCACCCGCCAGATCGCTGGCCTGATGCACACCGAGTCGCTCGAAACCGAAGTCAATCTGCTGGAGGCCGCCGATCAGCGCGGCCGCCCGATCGCCATCCTCCGCATCGGCGGTCGCATCCCCGACACGAACTCGTC
>JAYTFV010000298.1:0-4360 GCA_043734065.1 Planctomycetota bacterium | reverse complement strand
GCATTCGTAACGTTGCATATGCGGGGGAGCGTAGCACAGTTTCGGGGATTGCGCTTGCACCCCACATTCGGCAATGTGTCGCGTGGCAGTTCACATCGGATTGCCATGCCTGAGAGCATTTCTCATTCACATCACTGGAGGTTTCCATCATGGCCAAACGCCAACCCGCAGCCCCGCCGCCGCGTCCGAAGCGGCAGCCGCCTGAGAAGAAGTTCGCAGTCGGAGGCATCGGTGTCGCCATCTGGCTCAACACCGTCGACACAGAAGACGGCGAGAAAAGTTTTCGCAGCCTGACCATCGCCCCACGTCGATATCAAGATCGACAGACCGGCGAATGGAAGGACTCGACGAGCTTCAACCCCGGCGACCTGCCCGCCTTGATCTTCATTCTGGGTAAGGCTCAAGAGTTCATGTTCACCGTCCCGTTTCCGGGTCAGGAACCGGAGTCCACCAATGGCAGTCATGCCAATGGAGACTCCGAACTCGGCGAGGACGGACTGCCGTTCTGACTGTGCGTGTTGAAGTCGAATGTCTTGTGTTCTGAGCTGTTCTCAGGCCCAACCCCCATGCGAAAGCACGGGGGTTTTGCTGTGGCGTCAAGCTGAGTTGAACGGGGAGCGATACTGCGACATCAACGGGGCCAGTGGTCAAGGTCATTGATTTGCAAATCATGACCAGCTCACAGAATGTGCTTTTGGTGAGCCGGTACTTCGAAGCGAAATGCTGCTCGACCACATTCGATCTCTCATGACAACCAACGATGATTTCACCACCGACGGCGAGGAAGTCAACGACCGATCGCTGATCGAATTGACAAGCCTCGCGAATCCCCGTCTGGTATCGCTCGACAATCACGAGGCAAGAATCGAGTCGTTTCTGAATCGCGTCTTGCCCGTGGTGGCGGACCGGGCGACGCATCCGATCCAGGCTCTGGTCCCGTGGGTCTGCGATGTCTTGAATTCCAAGAAGAGCCTCGAAGTCTACGGCCAGGACATCCGGGATTTCGTGCGACATATGGAACGGTTCGGCATCGAGCCGTTGGCTGTGAAGTCTGATCATCTCAAGCTTTACAAAGGGGCGTTACGAGACGCCGGACTCGCCGGAGCCACCATCGCCCGCAAGCTCTCTGTCATTCGCGGCATGTACCGACAGTTTGCAAAGAAGAAACTCATCTCGTGGGAAACCGCCCAAGACATCGCAGCTGTCGAGTCCCCCGAAGTGCAGAAGAACACGACCCCGGCCCTGACTGAGCAGCAAGCTGTCCGGCTACTGCATGCCCCGGACACATCAACGCTGATCGGTTTGCGGGACAAGGCACTGCTCCACACCCTGTTCATCACCGCTTGCCGAGTGTCGGCGATCACGAAAGCCAAGATTGGCCATTTGGAATTCGATGGCACCGAGTGGTTCCTGAACGTCATCGAGAAACGCAACAAACGCCAACGCAAAATCCTGCTCGAAGCCGCCCGCTCCATCCTCGACTACATGACCGCCGCCAACATCACCGACGACCGCGAAGGCTTCCTGTTTCGCCGCTCCACTCCGGATCACAAATCACTCCTCCCACTCCCCCTCTCCCGCGAAGCCATCTGGCGGATCGTCAAACGGCACTGCCTCACCGCCGGAATCCCCCCCGACCGCCTCGGCTCCCGAGGCATCGGCGTCCACTCCCTCCGCAAAACCGCCCTCAATAACGCGATCCAAAACGGAGCCCAACTCCACGAAGTCCGCGAACTCGCCGGTCATGCGGATGTACGAACGACCGAGTTGTATTTCATCCGGAAAGAGCAAGACGCTGAACGGGCCGCGAGGCGGATAGCGATCCGGTGATCAGGGGCCGATCGTGACTTGCTTCACGTTCGCGAGAATGTCAGAACTGAAGCCATAGAGCATCGGCCAAAGAGTCTTCGCTGATTCCTATGGCACGCTATCGGGCACGCTACCTCTTTCAAAACGAACCAATACGACGTAAAATCTGTGAAATCTGGAATCCCAGATGTTCGTTCTACGAGCCATAAAGCGTGTCCTCACAAGACATTGTTCACGCTGCCCAAACATTCGGTCGTCGGCCTTCGGAACCGAAGGTTGTAGGTTCGAGCCCTACCGGGAGCAATTCGTAAGTCCAAGCGAACGCTAGAGATAGCGTACCTGCCCAAGTGTGGCAGAGCGGTTTCAAGGCTCTCATTCCTCCGTAATTTACGGAGGAATGAAGCATTTGAGGAGCCGCATCGTGCCACGCAAAGCTGTTGGTGTCCCGTCGTACTGCCTGCATAAGGCTTCGGGACAGGCTGTCGTCCGCATTTCCGGACGAGACGTTTACTTGGGGCCGCATGGCTCGGATGAGAGTCATGCCGAGTACACGCGTCTGCTGGCCGAGTGGCGCACTCTTCGGACTGAGCAACATGCGACAGCGGCCTCACTGGCGACCACCGTTGATCCATCTTTGACGATGTCAGAGGCTCTGCTCCGCTACCGTGAGTTCGCCAAGGGGTACTACTCCAAAAACGGAGTCCCCTCGAAGGAGTTCGTGGAAATGGCCCACGCCCTGAAGCCCGTTCGTGAGTTGTACGGCTCGACACTCGCCCGAGAATTCGGACCGCTCAAACTGCAAGTGGTCCGCCAGAGCATGATGGACTTGGATCTCTCCCGAGGCGTCATCAACCATCGCGTCAATCGAATCAAGCGCTTTCTCAAGTGGGCGACCAGCCAGCAACTCGTCCCGACATCCGTCTACACGGGGGTCAGCACCGTGACCGGACTTCGGCACGGCAGAACCACCGCACGAGAAACAGATCCAGTCACGCCCGTCGACGATGGACATGTGGATGCCGTCATTCCCTACACGGCCCCACAGGTGGCCGCGATGATCCAGTTGCAGCGGCTGACGGGTATGCGACCGTGCGAAGTGGTCATGGTCCGCACCGGAGATATCGATCGGTCGAAAGAGGTGTGGATCTACACGCCGTCCTCTCACAAGAACTCGTGGCGAGGCAATGATCGAAAGATCCCCCTCGGCCCCAAAGCCCAGGATCTGATCAAGCCCTTCCTCAAAGCCGATCCGGAGGCTCACCTGTTCAGCCCCCAAGAAGCGGAGGCCCACCGTAACATGGTCCGCCGCTCCCTGCGTCAGACACCCATGACCCCATCGCAACGCGGGCGAGCTCCAAAAGCGAGACCAAAACGTGCGAAACGCGATCGGTACGATGTCTGCAGCTATCGCCGCGCCATCAAATATGCGATCCAGAGGGCGAATCGGGAGCGTGCTCGGGGTGGATTGGAACCGATCCCCAACTGGTTCCCGTTGCAACTCCGTCATTCACGTGCGACCGAACTCAACGAGTTGTTCGGGATCGAGGCCGCTGCCGTGAGCCTCGGGCACGCGCACGCAGACGTGACGAAAGTCTACGCAGAGCGTAATCTGAAGCTGGCGATCGATGTCGCTCGGAAGACGGGATGAAGTTTTTCGAGGCTGACGTGAATCGATGCCAATCACCAGATCTTCGATGAAACAAGGGTGAGCCGACTGATCATCGGCGACTCTGTCACTCGGACCAGGAGCACCTCCTCGGTCCGAGTGGCGGAGCACTCTCTTTGAGGTGCAGTGATGAGTTCAGATTTCTCGGACCAAGCGCTGCGCGATCTTGTGAGAGACCGCAATGCACTTCGAATAGAAGTCATCCCATCTGCTGAAATTACTCCGATTCAGGCGGCATGGATGATGGGGCGACTCTGCAACGAATTGCATTTTCGCTTACAGAGGGCGTGGTTATTCTTTCCAGTTGACGAACCCGAACGGACACGACAGATTTGGGTAGACTTGGCTGCGCTGATCGCAAGGATTGTCGATGACTTTCAGGCCGTGTCTCAAACGAGGACAACGATAGACCGAGTAAGGGCAAATTGGGATTCGTGTAATCAAAGTGAATGGCATTCCGATGAGAACTTTCAGGCAATCGTTACGCTAGGGCTGTACTTGGATAAAGGCGAGCCCCTTCCAGACGGTTTCGGAGAAGTTGACTACCTCGCCGACCTCAGTACGCGTGCCGCTACGACTGTGAATGAGTTGGAACTCCACTTCCGAAAGGTACTTTCAGAACCGGAACGCTTGGCATTTCAACTTGGGCGAATCGCCGACCAGTTGATCCACCCTTTGCTGAGCAGTCGCGTGTTTCGCATTCAGGGCACACTCGATACTCCCGTTCAATTGTCGGGTTCGTGGGATTGCGGTGACACGAGCTCCGGTATCCGCAATGAGCGTCACTGGAGGGATTTGCGCCTTCCCGACCAATTGAGGGTGCCGTGGCCGGATTCCGAGTGGCTTCGCGAGATTGAACATATCTATGCGAGGTTCTGCCGATGT
>JAYTFV010000297.1:0-8355 GCA_043734065.1 Planctomycetota bacterium | reverse complement strand
GCTTGTCCTGTCTATCCTCCTGTTGCTCTGCAACCCAGACATCCAAAGCGATGTCTGGGCCACCCCGCCCAAGCCAGACGCTCTCACACTCGAACCCGCCGCGAACTGTACGAGCAACTCGGAGTCGATGTCGACCAGATCAAGTCCTGCATTCCAGTCGATCAATCATGAACAGCTGGCTTTTCCCACACCAACTGGGAATACTGGCGCTGTCCAACTAATGTCCTTGCCGCCCGAGTTGACGCTGATTTCGGCTAAATCCAAACGAGAGCGACGCGATTATCTGTGGATCAACCAGACCGAGTCAGTTCTCAAATGCACTTCACCCCGTGGGACGGAGGGGTTGCGAACGACCCGCGTTGCATTGAAGACACCGTATTTCGAATACGAGCGATCGATGTACTGGTCTTCCACAAAAGGCATCGCTTGTCGCCCGAGTCATCTGTTCATCAAGCCGACAGCGACGGACAAGCACGTAGCCTCCTGGAGCGGAGAGATCCTGTTGACCTCGTCCTTGGAAACGATCTGTGTCAAATCGGTGTCTTATTTAGAAGCGGAAATCAGTTGCTCATCTTCGCCAGAGCCGCTGGATCGCCAACAGAAAGTCCAGCTCTCCATTGCTTGGAATGATCGTCACATCACACGAATGAAGCTCATTGTGAAGACTGAGAATGCCAGAGGCGAGACAACGGAAATCACCGTTCCCGTGTATGTATCCGGAGGCGAGACGCTGACACGCGGTGCGTCACCCCCGCAGACTGATCATTGAGGGCTGACGGCTGACGGCTCTTCCCTCTACGATCCCGGCGTTGTCCCGTGTTGTTGATGGTGTTTCGAGCGGGGTAGCCCCGGTTGATTCGCTTTGGAATCTACCGGGGTGGCTTGGCCACAGGAGGTTCTGGCATCGTGGGTTCACACCGTGACAACCTCTGGTGCCGTTGGCACACCGGTAGCCCAAAGCGGCAACCGGTGCTACCCTGCTGTGTTTCCGACTTCGAATTGAACTATATTCGAATGCCTTCGTCACAATCCCCATGACGGCTAACCGCTGTTCCCCCTATGATCCCGGCGTCGTCCCGTGTCGTTGATGGTGTCGTTGGTGTCCGCTTCTTCTCCCGCTGTCTCTGTGCAGTCTGCTGATTCATCAGGTGCCTCGCCGCCGTCGAACTGGGTATTGCTGCGCCGGTTGATTTCGATTGGGTTCGAGTACCGGCGCGGGTGCGCCGAGATGATCTCGATGCACCTCGGGCTGGTGACGCTCACGCTCAGCGGGCTGGGGTTGACGGGGCTCGGGATTGATTACATTCGGTCGGTGATCGAGCCCGGAAGTGCGGTGCCGACGTGGCCGTTCGGGATCCGGCCTCCGATGAGTTGGACACCGATGCAGGTCGTCGTCGCCATCGCGGCGGCGGTGCTGGTCTCCGGGCTGTTGACGGCGCTGCTGCGGTACTTCGCCGCCCTCGCAGCGGCCCGGCTCACACAGCGGATCCTGCTCCAACTGCGGTCGGATGTGTTTGCCAAGCTGCAACGGCTCGACTTTCACTTCTACGACTCCGGCGAAAGCAGTTCGATCATCAACCGCGCGGCGGGTGATGTGAACTCAGTTCGCAGCTTCGTCGACGGGGTGATCATCAAGGTGCTGTCGGTGCTGCTGACCCTGGCGGTCTATCTGGCGTACATGCTGCGGGTGCATGTGCCGCTCACCGTGGTGTGTCTGTGTACGACTCCGCTGTTGTGGTTCGGGGCCAGCCGATTCTCTCGCACTGTGCAGCCCGCGTATCGCCGGGCGAGCGAACTCGGCGATGCGATGGTGCGGACGCTGGTCGAGAACTTGCAGGGCATTCACGTCGTCAAAGGCTTCGCCCGCGAGCCCGAGGAGATCGAGCGCTTCCGCCAGGCCAACGACGCCATCCAAGACGAGAAGGAATCGATCTTCCGCCTGCTCAGTACCTGGCAGCCGACGATCGGGTTCCTGACACAGATCAACATGCTGATCCTGATCGGCTACGGCGGCTGGCTGGTCATCAAGGGGCAGATGGCCCTCGGATCGGGGCTGTTTGTGTTCGCCAATCTGCTGCATGAGTTCGCGAATCAGGTCGGCCAGATCACGGGAGTCGCGAACACGATCCAGGCGAGTCTGGTCGGGGCGCAGCGGGTGTTCGAGGTGCTCGATTCGCCGGTGAAGATCGTCAGCCCGCCGAACGCAGTGACGCTCCAACGGGGGAACGGGGAGATCGCTTTCGAAGGTGTGACGTTCGGATATCAACCGGAAACACCCGTGCTGCGCGACATTTCATTTCGGGTTCAGCCGGGGGAGTGCCTGGCCATCACGGGGGAGACCGGTTCGGGGAAGAGTACGCTGCTGAGCCTCATCATGCGGTTTTACGACGCCGATCAAGGGGCGATCCGCGTCGATGGTCACGATGTGCGGTCGCTGGAGATCGACTCGCTGCGGCGGAACATCGGGTTGGTGTTTCAGGACGCGTTCCTATTCAGTCATACGGTGGGGGCGAACATCGCCTTCGGTCGCCCCGCTGCGACGGATGAGGAGATCGAGCGGGCCGCGCAGATCGCGTGTGCGGATCGGTTCATCGAAGAGATGCCGGAGCGGTACGAGACCGTGGTCGGCGAACATGGAGCGAACCTTTCGGGCGGGCAGCGGCAACGCCTGTCGATCGCGCGGGCCTTACTTCTCGCCCCGCCGATCCTGCTGTTCGACGACGCCACCGCCTCGGTCGACCCCGAGACTGAACACGAAATCCGCGAGGCCCTCGAATCGGCGATGCAGGGGCGGACCTCGATCGTCGTTTCGAACCGGCTGAGTACGCTGCGCCGCGCGGACCGGGTGCTGATCCTGGAAAACGGCCGCATCTCCGCCCTCGGGACGCATGCAGACCTGATGCAGACTAGCCCGTATTACCGAAGATTGGCCGAACTGCAATTCGGGCTGTGAGTCGGGAGTCGGGAGTCGGGAGCCAGAGGGGGAGTCTTTTTCTGGCCGTCAGCCATGAGCCATGAGCCATGAGCCATCAGCCACGAGGTCTTCGCGTCAGGGCTGCTCAGGCACAGCGGGGACGGGCAAATGTGCCCGTCCATACGGGGCGATGATCGCCAGCACCGCGGGTAATCTCAAAACTCCACTGGAACTTTTCCGGGTGGGCGGGTATCAAATCAGGGGGGCGGTGCCTCTATCGTGTGGGAACTCGGCGTGGTGGGTCGAGATCACTCGGGGTGGACCTCGGGTGAGTTGGCCACTGCTTGTTGGATATCGATCATGCGTTACCGGCTCGGTTTGGCTCTGTTGCTCGTGTTGGGTCTGTGGGGAGTGATGCACTTGAACGCGGAACCTCCGGCCCTCACCGACCAGCGGACCAAGGCGGACAAGCTGTTCGCGGATGGGAATTACAAAGAGGCGCTGGCCCTCTATCGCGTCCTCGCGCTCGATGTCAAGAACACCGGGCCGTTGCTGTCTCACGACATCACGCAGACCAGCAACAGCTACCGCAATCTCCAGTTGGACAATGAGATCGATGCCTACCTGGAAGAGGCCGAGAAGGTCCATGCTGCGAACTGGCGAGGACTGAAGGCAGTCGGCACCGAGTGGATCATCACCCAGCACTACGGGTTCGTGATCGCGGGGAAGTACCATCGGGGCAACCAGAACTCGGGCGGGCAGTATGTGGACTCCACCCAGCGCGATCGGGTGAAGGCCCTCCAGATCTTCGAGAAGGCACTTCCGCTCGTGACTGCGGAGGCTGTCACCGATCAGAACCGCTCCGACATCGCGACGTTCTACAACCAATTCGGCGACTTCGTACTCAACGGTCGCATGGGCGGGGCGGCGTGGCAGTTGCAGTCGCTCACGAACATGAAGGATCTGCCCGATTATGACGACGTGAACTATGGTCGCTGGGGCGGCGGCTGGGGCGGGAGCAAGGGAGCCTCGGTCGATGCCGAAGGGAACGCGGTCTACTACACAGTGCCCGCGAGTTGGGAGGCGTCGACCTCGGACGGCCAGCGCTGGCGGTGGGCAATGGAGCAGACGAAGAAGGTCTCGCCGAGCCTGACCAGTCAGGTCGATTCTCAGTTCGCCGACTTTCTGCACGGCCAGTTCGGAGTCCAGACAGTGCGTGAGGGCGGCATCTCGCTGCCCGAGCCCGACGAGAAGGATAGCGTCGCCGACTCCAGCCCGTTTACGGTCAAGACTCTGAAGGACAATGAGACGATCGCCCGTCTGGCGACCGGGGCCAAGCGGTTCACGCTGCCGGATGAGTTCAATCCGATCGTGATCTACAAGCGTCTGGCCGACGGGGCCGATCAGTACGCGATCAACTCCCTCGAAGCACTGGCCCGCATCGCCACTGATCGCCAGCAGTACAACACGGCTGCGGAATACTGGAGCCAGTCGATCAACCGCTTCGGGGCTGCGGATTACCGCAAGCAGGCCCTCGACCAGATCGTCGGCAATTGGGGCCACTTCGACAACGCCCAGTCGCAACCGGCGGGGAGCAAGGCCGCTCTGCAATACATCTTCCGCAATGGCACGCGCGTCGACTTCACAGCCCGCCGGATCAAGGTCGCGCTGCTGCTGGATGATGTCAAGAAGTACCTGAAGTCGAATCCGGGGAATCTGGAGTGGAACCAGATGCAGATCGACAACATCGGGTATCGCATCGTTACCGAGGACCAGGCGAAATACCTCGAAGGGAATGCGGTCGCATGGGCCAAGGATCTGAAGCCGCGGGCCGAACACTTCGACCGCCGCGAGACGATTGAGACACCGCTGGAGAAGGCCGGGGCGTACCTCGTCGAGGCCAAGATGCGCGATGGCAACATCAGCCGCATCATCGTCTGGCTGGATGACACCATCATCATCAAGAAGCCGATCCACCAGGGGCACTGGTACTACGTGGCCGATGCCGTCACCGGCAAACCGATCGCCAAGGCCAACGTCGAGTTCTTCGGCTGGCAGCAGGTCTACGACGACACGCAGAAGAGGCACAACGTCGTCACCAAGAACTTTGCCGAGTTCACCGACGCGGAAGGGCAGCTCATTCCCGACCCGAAGTTGATGGAGCAGAACTTCCAATGGGTGGCCATCGCCCGCACGCCGGAAGGTCGGCTGGCCCACCTCGGGTTCAGCTACATCTGGATGGGGCAGCACAACTGGGATGAACTGAATCAGTTCAAGGCGTACATGATCACCGACCGCCCGGTCTATCGACCGGCTCAGATGGTGAAGTTCAAGTTCTGGATGGGCTACGCGCGGTACGAGCAGCCGGACAAGTCGCAGTTCGCAGGTCAGCAGGCTCTCATCATCATTAACGATCCGCAGGGGGTCGAGGTCTCGAAGCAGACGCTGACCGCCGACGAGTACGGCGGCCTGCTGGGCGAGTACGCCTTGCCCGCCGGGGCACCGCTCGGCTCGTATTCCCTGAGCCTGCAACACCCGCAGGTCAACGACGGCGGCAGCTTCCGCGTCGAGGAGTACAAGAAGCCCGAGTTCGAAGTCACCGTCAAAGGCCCCGACAAGCCGGTCATGCTCGGCGAGAAGATCGAGGCCAAAATGATCGCCAAGTATTACTTCGGAGCCCCCGTCACCAACGCCAAGGTCAAGATCAAAGTCGAACGCTCCCCCCACGACAGCCGCTGGTATCCGGCAGCCAAGTGGGACTGGCTGTATGGCTCGGGCTACTGGTGGTTCGCGGGGGACTACAACTGGTATCCGGGGTTCAGCCGCTGGGGCTGCCTGCGACCGATCCCGTGGTGGGGCGGCTGGAACCCGGCACCACCGGAACTGGTCGTCGACATGGAGGCGGAGATCGGACCGGATGGGACCGTGACGGTTCCGATCGATACCGCGCTGGCTAAGGCCCTGCACGGAGACGAGGACCATTCTTATAAGATCACCGCCGAGGTCGTCGACGAATCGCGGCGCGTCATCACCGGCGGCGGAGAAGTCCTCGTGGCTCGCGAGCCGTTCAAGGTCTTCGCCTGGACCGATCGCGGCTTCTACCACGTCGGCAACACCATCAACGCCGAGTTCCAGGCCCGCACGATCTCCGGCAACCCCGTCGTCGGACCGGCTCAACTCAAGCTGTTGCGGATCGTCTATGACGCGGCAGGTAAGCCGATGGAAGCGGAGGTCCAGCATTGGGATCTCAAGCTGGACGTGGAAGGCCACGTCTCACAGCCGATCAAAGCCACAGCCGCCGGCCAGTACCGGCTCTCGATGACCGTGACTGATGCCGAAGGTCACAAGATCGAAGGCGGCCACCTGTTCTACATCCGGGGCGAGGGGGTGGATGACTCGCAGTTCCGGTTCAACGACATTGAGATCACTAGCGAGAAAGCCGAGTACAAACCCGGCGACAAGGCTGAGTTTCAGATCACGACCAACCTGGCCGGGTCGACGGTGCTGCTCTTCGAGCGGCCCTCCAACGGCATCTACAAGCAGCGTCCACAACTCCTCTCCCTGATGGGCAAGACCACGACGAGCGAGTTGGGGATCATCAAGAATGACATGCCGAACTTCTTCGTCGAGGTGCTGACCATCAGTCACGGGCGCGTTCACACGGCCCTGCGTGAGGTGATCGTGCCACCGGAAAAACGCACCATCAACGTGGCGGTCAAGCCCTCTTCGGAGAGCTACAAACCGGGGCAGGAGGCGACCGTCGAGCTGACCCTCACCGATGACAGCGGCGAGCCGATCGCCGGGTCGGTGGCGATGACGATGTACGACAAGAGCCTGGAGTACATCTCCGGCGGGTCGAACGTCAGCGAGATTCGCGACTTCTTCTGGAAGTGGCGTCGCAGTCACAACACGAGTTCCGAAGACAGCGCGGGCCACTGGTTCACGCAGTTGTTCAAGAATGGCGAACTGCCGATGGAGTTGCTGGGGGCCTTTGGCGATCTGGCGGAGATGGAGTTCGCGGGAGCGGCCAAGGAGCCTGCGGCACTCGGTGAAGCCCGCAAGGAGGCTCTCCAAAAATCTACCGCCACGAGGTTTCGCGGAGGGATGGGCGGAGGGATGGGCGGCGGTCCTCCCGGTGCTCCGATGGCAGCGACGGCGGCCTTCGCCATGGATGGCTTGGCGGATAAGAGTAAACTGGAATTGAACGATGCGGGTGCCAAAAGACAACAAAACGGCTTGCAGCAACTCGCTGGGGAAGGCGGCGCAGGTGGCAACCTGCAACAGCCCACGATCCGCACGAACTTCGCGGACAGTGCGTTCTGGAAGGGCGACATCACCACCACTGCCGAGGGGAAGGCCACCGTCAAGCTGACGATGCCAGAGAACCTCACCGGGTGGAAAATCCGCACCTGGGCCTTCGGGAAGGGCACGCGCGTCGGCGAAGGCTCGGTCGAAGTCGTGACGGTCAAGAACCTGCTCGTGCGGCTGCAGGCTCCCCGGTTCTTCGTCGAGAAGGACGAAGTGGTCCTGTCGGCGAATGTGCATAACTACCTCACGCAGAAGAAGACCGCCACGGTCGAGTTCTCATTCGAGGGCGGCGAGTTGACTCCCCTCGATGCAGCTCTGGCAACACAAAAGATTGAGATCGCAGCCGGGGCCGACCAGCGCGTGGACCTGCGGGTCAAGGTCGTCCAGGAAGGTCTCGCCAAGATCACCGTCAAGGCCCTCACCGATGAAGAGTCGGACGCCATGCAGATGAGCTTCCCGGTCTACGTCCACGGGATGCTCAAGACCGAATCGTTCAGCGGGGCACTGCGACCGAACGAGAACGCGGGCAAAATCGAGTTCAACATCCCGGCTGAACGGCGACCGGCGCAGTCGCGGCTCGAAATCCGCTACTCGCCGACGCTGGCCGGGGCGATGGTCGATGCCTTGCCGTACCTCGTCGACTACCCGTACGGCTGCACGGAACAGACGCTGAATCGGTTCCTGCCGACTGTAGTCACCATGCGGATTCTTCAGAACATGAAGCTCGACTTGAAGGCGATTCGCGACAAGCGAACGAACCTCAATGCTCAAGAGATCGGCGACGATCCGAAGCGGGCCGAGGACTGGAAACGCCTGTCCAAGAACCGGCACCGCGAGGCCAAGAACCCCGTGTTCGACGAGGCTGAAGTGGCCCGCATGGCGAAGCAGGGGGTCGTCGACCTGATCGCGATGCAGTGCAGCGACGGCGGCTGGGGCTGGTTCAGCGGTTGGGGCGAGCACTCGTGGCCGCACACGACGGCGACCGTGGTGCATGGGTTGCAGGTGGCCGCCAAGAACGACATCGCGCTGCCTCCGGGCGTCATGGAGAACGGGGTGGCGTGGCTCACTCGGTATCAAGCCGAGCAGGTGGCGCTGCTACACGAAGGGGAACGCCACGCGAAAGACCCGAAGCG